>CAZIYK010000034.1:0-11437 GCA_964543445.1 uncultured Flavobacteriales bacterium | reverse complement strand
TCACAATTAAACCATGCTAGAAATGAGTTTAATGCTTTTGTAGTAAATGTTGGAACAAAAACTAAACATATTTTCGAAGATAAAAGTATTGAGTGGGGACTACGTTACAGCAGAGAAAACATCAACGATAGACTTAACGAATGGGAATATGTAGATTCTGCAGGATTTTCATTGCCTCACATATCTCAAGAACCATACGAGCCTTACGAAGGAGACCTTGACGTTTACCAAGGAGCAACAGCTAAAAACCAATTAAGTTCCAATAGATTTGAAGCTTATACTCAGTACGAACAAAAATTCGAGATAAACAATTTAGCACTATCGTACAACCTAGGTTTAAGAGCAAATTATTGGGATGTAAACGGACAAACAAGTATTAGTCCAAGATTGATTGTGAACTTTCAAAACCTCAATAAACCCAATGCCCTATTCTGGATTTCAATAGGTAAATATTCTCAAGTTCCATTTTATAGAGAATTAAGAATGATGGACGGGAATTTAAATAAAGATGTAAAAGCGCAAGATAGCTGGCACTTTGTATTAGGAAACAATTATCTATTTAACGCATGGAATAGACCATTTAAGTTTACAAGCGAACTCTACTACAAACACCTAAACAACCTAAATCCTTACATTGTAGATAATGTAAGAATAAGATATTTTGCCAATAATACTGGCGAAGGATATGTTGCTGGTGCAGATTTCAGAATAAATGGAGAATTTGTTCCTGGTATAGAATCGTGGATGTCTATGGGTATAATGTCAGCTCAACAGAACATTGACAACGAAGGATGGATTCCTCTTCCTGGAGATCAACGTTTTAAATTCGCCATGTTCTTTCAGGATTATGTACCAAAATATCCTACAATCAGAGTTAATTTAAATCTAACTTACAGCACAGGACTACCTGGAGGAGGTCCTAGCTATGGCGATCCTTACAAATACCAACTAAGACTACCTGACTACAAAAGGTTAGACATCGGGTTTACTAAAGTAATTTCTGACCATGCTCACGGAGTAAAATCATCGTGGTTACCTAATGTTAAATTTGCAAGTATTACACTTGAAGCTCTAAACATTGCCGACATCAAAAACACTATTTCATACTCTTGGGTTCGCGACATCTACACGAAAAGAATGTATGCCGTACCTAATAAATTAACTGGAAGATTCTGGAATTTGAAACTACAAATAAAGATTTAACACAGATGAAAATATTAGTTGTAGAAGATGATGAATTGATGATAAGCTCACTAAATGAGTTCCTGTCTCACGAAGGCTATATACATGAAACTGCAACAAGTTTTGTTGATGCACATGAAAAAATAGAACTTTACAACTACGATATCATACTACTAGACTTAGGCCTTCCCGATGGAAATGGAATAGACTTAATAAGAATAATAAAGCAAAAATCAGAAGATACAGGTGTAATTATTATTTCGGCAAGAAATGCAATCGACGATAGAGTAAATGGATTAGAAAACGGAGCAGACGACTACTTAACTAAACCTTTTCACCTAAGCGAATTGAATGCTCGTTTAAAAAGTATATATCGCCGTATTAATTTTAAGGGAAATAGTACTTTCTCTTTTAACGAAATCACGATAAATACTGAAGATTTAAGGGTATGTGTAAACAATAAAGAAGTCTCATTAACAAAAAAAGAATACGACTTATTGATTTATTTTCTCGCCAATAAAAATAGAGTAATTACGAAAATTACTTTAGGAGAACATCTCTGGGGCGATTATATAGATACTGTTGATTCCCTAGATTTTATTTACACTCACATAAAAAACCTAAGAAAAAAGCTCCTAAAATCTGGCTGCACTGACTACATAAAAAACGTATATGGCGTAGGTTACAAATTTGTTGACGAATAGAATCTTATATAATACTATTTATTCCATCTTCAATTTCACAATCACCTACTTCTGTTTAGGAAAACCTCCATATATAAAGATTTTCTTTTTCAAATCGTAATAATGAGTATTATCCTTATCATCAAGTTGCAGTAAACCATCTTTAACCTCCCTTATCTTCAAATAATAAAATGGCAATATTACTTTACCATTCCTATTTATCACTCCATATTTACCATTGCTAGCAGCCAAATAATACTCTCCATCTAATTCTTTAAGGTCAGTGTATTTAAAAGGTATTACCAACTTTTTCCTATTATTAATAACACCATATTTACCGTTTTTAGCTGCAATTGCATGCCCATCATGAAACGCTCCTGCATATGTGTACTTATATGGCAGCCACATTGTTACTTTTTTAGTTACATATCCCCATTTACCATACTTCTTACATGGCACTGGAAAACCTGTTATTTCACCTATTTCATCAAAAATATTAGGGAATACATTATTCGCCAAAGTATCTAGGACTCCATATTTATTTCTATACTTTTTTAAAGCGAAACCATTTTTAAATTCAGTCTCTTCTACATCTCCTTTGAACCTCTTAAATGTTTTTTTAGTCAATTTGCTACCATCTTCTTTTAAATAAGTGTAATTATCTTTTTGAAAAACACAATACCTACCTTCGCTACACTTACCAATATTCTCATATTCAAACGGAATAATTGTGTCTTGCGTAGAAATAGATATTACTCCAAATTTTGAATCTGTATTCTGTACTCTGAATCTTCCTTTTTTATCTCTTAAAACTAACTTATTCTCTAATGGTAAAACTTTTTTACCTTCTAGATCTATTACTCCATAATTTTCACCATCACTAACTATTGCAAGACTATCCTGAAAGGGTTCGGCATAACTAAATGCTTGACCTCTGAATAGTTTTTCCCCATATATATCGTAATAAACATACTTCCCATCAACAAACCTCTTTGCCAATACAATATCATATTTTGGAACAGAGATTTCAGAAAATTTAAAATCTAAAACTTTATCTCCAACCTTATTAATCAACGCGACAGAATCGCCACGCATAACACTCGCAACTCCTTGGATAAAATCAGTTCCATCATCGAAAATAAAATCTATTGCTAAATCTCCCTTTTTGTTTATATATCCTACAAATTCCTCATTCGCAACTAAAGCATATTCATTGCTAAAATCGTTTTCAAACTCATATTGAGGTTCTATCCTAACCTCTCCTTTATCATCAATAAATCCCCACTTACCGTCTTGTTGAAACTGATAAAGCTCTAAATCTCTAAGTCCTCTGAATTCTGACACCATCTTTTCGTAAGGAAAATCAGGGTTATTCTTTTTAAAATCTCTTATTTCTTCATCATTAAAATCAGTAAACGATAGAGTAAAAACATTTCGCCATGCATCTTTAGCATGAGGAGAATCAGGATATTTATTTACAAACCATTTATAACTTTTTAGACCTCCTTTGGTCTTAATCATTTCGAAAATTTTATCGGAAGCCTCATTAGCAAATGGACTCTCAGGGTATATGTAAACAAAATCAATATAGCTTTGTAGTTTTCCGTCGGCAGTTTTTGTTTCATAAAGTCTTTCCTCGTAAAGTTCCTTTACTTCTTCTGCCCGTGGATCATCGGGATATGACATATAAAATTCCCTGTATGCCTGAAATGTATTTGACTCTAATGCTTGATTGTAAGCTAAATCGGTTCTGATTTTTTTATACTTTTCTATACCTTCATAATCAGAAAACTTTTCTATAAATGCGTTGTAAGCTTTAACGTTCTTACTGTCTTTAATTTTCTCCCATGATGCGAGAATAATGTCTTCTTTAAGTTTTGATATATGTTCTTCGTCTATAGAAAATTCAAGGAGATTTTCTTTCTCCCTATCCTTCAAACCTTGGTAATTAACTTCTACCAATTTTATGTAAGCATAGGCGGTATCTAAGTTATGGAAAGGATTATCGTTTCTATAATAAATAACTGTAAGCCCATACCTTGCAGCTACAGGCTCATCGTCGAGAGTTTCCTGAAATAACGATTTAGCCTTAAAATAATCATATATTTTAAGTGCTTCGTAAGCTTTATCTATTTTCCCAGCAAATACATTTACCGAGAGCAATAAAAACAATCCTATTCTAAGAAATTTCCCAAACATAAAACTTAATATGATATATTTTAATCAACCGATTACTTCCCTACAAAATCATACAGCATGGATACTGACGATATAAAAAAAGCTATATCAAAACCTAAATATCGTCTCAATGTATTTTTCAAACAAAGCAACGCTATCTACAAACTCTGATATAGCCTAAATTAGTTTTAAAAACTAAATCTATAATGCATTTATCTTTTCTACTAACTCTTTTGCTTTTTGTTCAACTTCGCTATTCAGAAGTGCAAAATGTTTATTAGCATCCTTTATATCACGACTCGCAATTTTAGACATCACATCATCGTAAAATTCTACAGCCTCATCTACTATCTCATTGGCTTTAGTAGCATCCTTTTCAGGATTAATTAACATCCATAAATAACATTCATCAATTAAATCACCAAAAAGATAATTCACATTCTTTTTTAAAATTCGCTTACTAGCCATAATATATTCTTTTTTGTTTTATACAAATATAATGAAAAAACAAGTTGCAATTTCAGATTTTCACATCATTAAAATTTAGCAACTTATCGTAATAAATCTTTCGTCATCCAAAATACCTAAACTACTTCTGCTACTACAAAAGTACTTCCTCCTATGTAAATAAAATCATCTGATTCTGCTGACTCAAGAGCCTTTGCATACGCTTCTCTTACCGAAGAGTACACTTCTCCTTTTAAACCAAGTTCCCTAGCTACTCCTGCCAATTCATTTGCATCTAAGGCACGGGGAATGTCAGCTTTACAAAAATAATAAATAGCATCTTTAGGAAATAAACTCAAAGCACCTTCAATATTTTTATCGTTCACCATACCAATTACAACATGTAATTTATTGTATTGCTGTGCAGAAAGTTGCTCCATTACTATTTCCAAACCTTCTTTGTTGTGTGCTGTATCGCAAACAACCATTGGCTCATCGAGTAGTTTTTGCCACCGTCCCTGTAATCCTGTGTTATGTACAACATTACCAATTCCATTGGCAATATGAGTATCTGTGATATTTTCGCCTTGAAGCTGAAGAACTTTTACTGCTGCAATTGCAGTATTAACATTAAATTCTTGATATTTCCCTTTTAAGTCTGTTTTGTATTTTGGCAACCAATTTAATTGATCGGCAAAATATATTTTAGAGCCGTTCTCAGATGCTACACTTTCGAAAACTCTAACTACATCATCACTCTGTGTTTGACCAATAATTACAGGAACTCCTTTTTTTATTATCCCTGCTTTTTCCTTAGCAATCTCTTCGAGTGTGTTACCCAAAAACATTGTGTGATCTAAGCCTATATTCGTAATAACAGATATAAGAGGATTTATAACATTTGTAGAATCTAATCTACCTCCTAATCCAGTTTCTATTATTGCAATATCTACTTCTTTGTTTGCAAAAAAATCGAAAGCTAAACCAACTGTCATTTCGAAGAAAGACAATTTTTTCCTTTTGAAAAAAGATTTATTAGTCTGAACAAATTCTACAACATCTTCTTTAGGAATCATCTCGCCATTCAGCTTAATTCTCTCTCTAAAGTCTTTTAAATGTGGAGATGTGTACAAACCTGTTCTATATCCTGCTTCTTGATAAATAGATGCTAACATATGAGCCGTAGAACCCTTACCGTTTGTACCTGCTATGTGTATAGTTTTGAACTTTTTTTCAGGATTACCCAAATAATTGCACAATTCTACGGTATTGGTAATATCTGCTTTGTATGCAGCACTACCTTGCCTCTGATACATTGGCAATTGTTTAAAAAGCCAGTTTATTGTTTTCTGATAATCATCCAAAGCTAAAACTTATTAGTTCTCAATAATAAAATTATAGACAATCCTTCCTTCTTGTTTTTCAGGAGCAGAATCATCACTTTGCCATACTGTTTTCATTGCTGCCTCTTTTGCACTTTTCAACAGTTTCAAATCGGTAGTGGTAGATCCTTTTACTCCTGGTTCAGCAAAAATTACCTTACCTGTTTTATCTACCAAAATCCTAACAACAACAATTCCCTCATCCGTTCCTTCGTATTTTGGTTGTGGTCTTGATTTTGGCTTTCTATTTCCTAACTGATAGTTACCATAATTACCTACACCTCCATTGCCCGAAAAGCTTTTAGCATCTTTTGATCCATCTATAGCTCCTTTATATCCAGGCACACCATCATCTCCTTGATTAGCATCTGTTCCGGTAGCATCATCACTAGTTTTCAACCCCGAAAACATTCCGTCTAACTTTCTCTTCTTGGCTTCTTGCTCAGCTTTTATTCTTTCCTCCTCTTTTCTTTTTTTATCTAGCCTTTCCTTTTCTAAACGTTCTTTTTCAAGTCTTTCTCTTTCTTGCCTCTCCTTTTTTAAACGTTTTTCTTTTGCAATTTTATCTTCCTTCTTTTTTTTCTTTTTCTCTACCGCCGATATTGGTGAATCTTCAGTATCCTGAGTCATCATTTCTTCTTTTGTATCTTCGGCAACATCCTTCTCTACCTTCGGCTCTGGTGGCTGAACTACTTTCTCAACTTTAGGCTTAGGTTCTACATTAGATGCAACTTTAGGAACTGGCTTGAAATCGCCACTACCCTGCTCGTCAAAACCAAAAACTATGGCTATACCTGGCTCGGGAGGTGGATCTTGATATTTCATACCAAAAAAGATAAATATAACAATCATAATAGCGTGAACTACGATTGTGCCTATTAATCCTTTTCGTTTATGTGGAGTTTCAAACATCTTTTTTGTTAGTCAGGTTGAGTTGCTAAAACTGCTTTATATTTATTCCTTCTTGCTATATCTAGTACTTTTACAACATTATCAATAGGAACACTCTTTTCTGCTCTAATAATTATTGCTGGCTGTTTTTCTCCTGCTAAAAGTTTATTCAACTTACCTTCTATTTGACTAGCATCAACTGGAGTTTTATCTATGTAATAATTCAAATTAGAATCTATACTCACAGCAATATTCTGATTTTTACTAGTCTTACCCTTAGCTGTTGGCAAAAGTAAATCGAGAGCATTTGTAGTAACTACAGTTGAAGTCAACATGAAAAATATCAACAACAGGAATACAATATCCGTCATCGATGACATATTGAAATTTGGACTTACTTTATTTCTTCCTCTTAATTCCATATTCAGTTTATGGTTTATGGTTAACGATACGTGTTTTTAGAAAAATTCTGAAAATAGAATTGTTTCTAAACTGGCTCGTTTAATAAGTCCATAAATTCAGTTGCATGAGCTTCCATCTGATGAACTACTTTATCTACTTTTACCACTAGTGTATTATACGCAATAAAAGCAAAGATACCAACTATCAAACCTGCAACAGTTGTAGTCATGGCTGTATAAATTCCTTTTGAAAGTAATTCTACATCTAACTGTCCACCTGCACTAGCCATATCATGAAATGCCATAATCATACCAATTACAGTTCCCAAGAAACCAATCATTGGTGCTGCTCCAGAAATTGTAGCTAGAGCACTAACATTTGTTTCTAGTTTATAAACTTCCAATTTACCTGTATTAGCTATTGCTGTATTAATATCTTCTAATGGTTTACCAATTCTTGATATACCTTTTTCTAACATTCTAGCAACCGGTGTACCTGTTTGTTGGCAAAGAATCGTTGCTGCTTCCAATTTACCATTTAATACATGGTCTGAAATGTGATTCATAAAATTCTCATCCAACTTAGTGGCTTTTCTTATTGCACTATATCTCTCAATAAATATATATATCGCAATTACAGAAAGGATGAATAGAGTAAACATAACCAATTGTCCTCCTATGCCTCCACCCATAATAAGTTCCATTATGGAAAGTGTTTTTTCTACTGGTGCTGCATCTGTATTTGCTGCTACTTCTCCTGTTTTTTCTGCTATCGTTTGTAAGCTTTCGAATATCATCCTTATTTCAATATAATTGATTATTAATATAAAATTTCAATATTTAAATTTAACCCCCAAAAATAGTAAGCCAAACTTTAATATTCTAATGTTTTCCTTATAAATAACGCGCAAAAACAAAAGAGCCAAATCCTAACGGAAATGGCTCTTAAAAATAATATAATGTGCAAATTATTTAATCATTTGCTCTCTTTTGATATCTATCTTAAGATCTTCTTTTATGTGAGCTTTATCTATATCTCTAATCTGCATTGGATCACCTTGGTAATCTCTAATTTCAACTTCATCTTCTTCTCCTTGAATATGAATAATTGAATCTTGAATAGCATAAGCACCAATACCTGCGAAATATCCTATTAATGCTAAAAGAGATATTTTCTTAAGGTACCAACCAAAATCTATTTTTTCTAATCCCATTGCAGCAACACCAGCAGCTGAACCAATGATAAGGATACTTCCTCCTGTTCCTGCTGTATAAGCTAGTAATTCCCAGAAAGTACCGTCAACCATAAATGTAGGATCTGTATGACTAATTTCGTACATACCCATAGCGCCTGCTACAAGAGGCACGTTATCTACGATAGAAGACAATACTCCAATAACTGAATCAATTAAATAAACATTCTTACCTGTTGCATGATCAAGCCACTCTGCAGTTTGAACTAAGTGTCCAGCAGATTGTAAACTAGCTACAGCTGTAAGGATTCCTAAGAAGAAAAATACTGTAGGAACATCTACTTTAGATAATACACTTACAACTGATAAGTGACGTTTATCTTCTTCTGCCTTATTTTTATGCATTAATTCTGTAACAACCCAAATTACACCTAAACCTAACAACATTCCCATATAAGGAGGTAAGTGAGTTGTAGTTTTAAATATTGGAACAAATAATAATGCTGAAACTCCGATAAAGAAGATTAGATTTCTTTCTTTCTCTGATGTGAACATTTTAGTATCTGCAAGTTTTGGTCTTGTAATTTCTCCTTTCATTGTGAAAGAAAGAATTAGTAAAGGAACAGATGCTGAAATTAAAGATGGTAACATCAATTTCAATACGATGTTTAAAGCTGTAATTTGTCCTCCAATCCAAAGCATGATAGTAGTAACATCACCAATAGGAGACCAAGCACCACCCGCATTTGCAGTCAACACTACAACACTGGCATACAACCATCTTGTTTCTTTATCATCAATAAGTTTCTTCAACAAAGTAATCATTACAATAGTTGTTGTAAGATTATCTAATGCTGCAGACATAAAGAAAGTTAGCAAACCTATAATCCAAAGTAACTTAACCTTATTAGTTGTTGTAATTTTATCAGTAATAATATTAAATCCTTGGTGATGATCTACAACTTCAACAATTGTCATTGCTCCTAGAAGGAAGAATAAGATTTCAGCAATCTCAACTAAATGATGCTCTAGCTCATGACCTATGAAGTGATGTGCTAAATCATTTAAATGCTCTGGAGACATTGTGTATCCAGCAATCAAATCATTCCAAGCTTGGTTGATTCCTAATCCTAGAATATCAGTTGCGTTAAGAGCATAGATTGCCCAAGTTATTACTCCAATAAGAAGTGCCGACGCAGCCTTATCTACTTTAATTTTATGCTCTAGTGCTATTGCAACATATCCTAGAACAAAAACTACTACCATTAAAATGTACATGTCTAATCAGTATTAATTTTTTTAATTACAATTAAGTTACCAATATTAGTCAATGGTCTAATTAATAAAACAATAACTAATATTGCGAGTGCAAAAGTAATCAAACTTATTACGTTAGAAACATATACAAATTAAAATTTAGTTAATGTTTTTATCTATTAAAAACACATGATACACGAACAGAAATGATGACATATAACACATTTACCATGTTATATATTAATGCAGTTTGTAATTATATACCACTCCCGAAGAATGATTTAGCCTTGCTCCTGTCACTTCTGACAAACAATTAACCTCATTTCTGACTTTTAATACGGCTAGAAATGAAAAAATAATCGCCTCTTTAAAGTCTGACAACTCCTTACTCTCAACAATTATTTTATTATGCGGATTATTTTCTATTATCAACGATAAAAGATATTCATTAAAAACACCTCCCCCACTTATCAATACCTTTTTACCATTACCATGTAATACTTTAGAAATCTGCAAAGCAACATGCTTGGTATAAGTATGCATTACATCTTCTATTGTATTGTTTGAATATTTATCGAGTATCGGGAACAAAACACTATCATTCCATTCTACTCCAATGGATTTGGGATAATCCTGTTTATAGAATTCTATTCTATTTAAATCATCAAATAGTTGAGGAATCAATTTTCCTGATTTAGAAATCTCTCCTTTATCGTCATATTCAAAACCAAATAAGCTAGCATATTTATTAAGTACAGTATTCACCGCACAAATATCAAATGCATAGGTTTTATCATTTTTTTCGAAAGAAACATTTGCAAAACCTCCTATATTGACTCTGTAATCGTAATCTGAAAATAAATATTTATCGCCAATAGGTACTAAAGGAGCTCCTTGTCCTCCTAATGCCACATCTTGAGATCTGAAATCGGCAACAACAGTTCTTTTTACCTTATCGTAAATCATAGAAGCTTTACCTATCTGTAATGTAAAACCATTTTCAGGTTGATGAAAAATAGTATGCCCATGACTTCCTACTACATCTATTTCTGTTATTTCTTCTTCTTCAATGAACTTAGCAAGTTCTTCTGCAAAGTACTCTCCTAATTCTACATCAAACTTCACTAGGTCTAACCCCGAAAAATCAGTGGCTTTTCTTAATTTATCTTTCAATTCTGAAGAATAAGGAACAGATTTACTTTTCAGAAGTTTAAACGACCATACTCCTTCTTCTTTCACAAAATAAGTGTACGAAATATCTAATCCATCCAACGAAGTACCAGACATAAGCCCGATAGCATAATAGCTGTTTTTTAATTTTTCAATCATATAATTACAACAAACTGTTACCTATCGTCAAAAACACCTATACCAAACAAAGCATAATCATATTTAACAGGATCGTTAGGGTCTAACAATCTCAACTGCTCATCTAACTCTGCAACTGCTTTCCAATCGTTTTGTTTGCGTGTAAGCAAATTCAACTCACGAGCAATTCGTCCAGAATGCACATCTAAGGGGATAGATAATTTACTAGCAGGTATTCCTTTCCAAATTCCAAAATCAACACCTTTATTATCTGATCTCACCATCCAACGCAAATACATATTTATCCGTTTTGCAGCGCTACCTTTCATAGGGTCCGAAACATGTTTTGTGTTTCGTTGCTGATGATCTATTTCGAAAAATATCTTTTTAAACTTAGATATAGTTTCTTTTAAGTCTGATTCTCCCTGATATTTTGTGAAAATTTGTTCTAATCCACCATGATTAGCATAAACATTCTTAAGCGATTTTAAAAACTGAGCAAAATCTCCACTATT
>CAZIYK010000033.1:0-11542 GCA_964543445.1 uncultured Flavobacteriales bacterium | reverse complement strand
ATAAATTCACTTGTAGCAACAGTTGTTTTTTCTTCTTCGTTGAAATAGAAATCCAATCGGCCTAGGTTGATACCTGCAAACCCAGCTTGTGTAACAATAATTTCCTCGCCAACTTTGTTTTTCAAAACATCGGGCTGCTCCATGAATGTGTGAGTATGTCCGCCAATAATAGCATCTATATTTTCTGATTGGACAGCTACTTTAACATCCGAAATTTTATCTCTTTCGAATTTATAACCAAGGTGAGATAGCATAATAACAAGATCGCAACCTTTTTCTTCTTTCAGAATTTTTGCATACTTATTTGCTGATTCTACTGGGTCGAGGTAGATTGCTCCTCTAAAATTATGAGGATCAACTAATCCTTCCATTTCTACGCCAATACCTAAGATTCCAACTTTGATACCCGACATTTCAAAAATCTTATATGGCTTAACCTTTTCGTTTAGAGAAGTTTTAGTTAAATCGTAATTACAATTAATAATAGGAAAATCAGCATATTTCATTTGCTCTGCCAATCCATCCATTCCATTGTCCATATCGTGATTTCCTATTGTAGCCACATCGTATTTAAGCATGCTCATTAGCTTAAAGTTCAGCTCGCCTTTGTAGAAATTAAAAAATGGTGTTCCTTGAAAAATATCGCCAGCATCAACCAACAGAACATTATCTTCTTGTTTGCGAATTTCCTGAACTATTTTGGCTCTTTTAGCTATTCCTCCCATACCTGGATATTTAGGATGATTGTCAGCAAAAGGCTCTAATCTAGAGTGTGTGTCGTTTGTATGGAGTATTGTTATTTTCTTTGTTTTTTTCTCATCGAAAGAACTTAATGAAAAACCTCCAATACCTAATAATGCTGTACCTGCGCCAGCTATCTTTAAAAATTTTCTTCTACTTTGCATAACTAAATCTTCCGTCTAATTGAACATCAACTGTATCTGTTTTTTCAAAATAATCTATCATTGAGTCACGCATTTTGTAATTCAACGTATCAATAGATATTGGATCGCTAAAAAAGTACATTTTGTCGCCACCGTGTTGTAAGTAATCGGTAGTAATTATTTTATAGCTTTTATTCTTGTCGTAAGGTTTGCCGTTTATAGTTACATCAAATGCCTTTCTGTCTTTAACTTTAAGTCTGATGTGCGACATTGGATGTCCTGCACTTTTTGCCATATAGTCTAAAAACTCTTCCATTTTTTTTGGCCCAACTTCTACTACTAGCAAAGTATTTTCGAAAGGCATAATCTCGAACATTTGTCGGAGGGTAATATCTCCTTTTCCAATAGTTGTTCTAATTCCTCCTCTATTCAGTACTACAAAATCAGCTTGTTTGTTGAAGTCTCTTTTGTATCGTTCGTTTGCTTGTTCGTAAACCAAATCGGAAAGTAAATCTCCAAGCGGACTTTCAGGACCCGCTGATTTCTTTCTGCTTGCCCATAAGTTTCTTTTGGTGTACGATAATTTTTTATTAAGCTCTGCTTCTATTGTGTCGTGGTAGGGTTTAATGAAATCTTCTATCTCAGTTATTCCTTCTAGTCCTTTTTCTACTTTAATATACTCGGCACTCGAACTCGTTTTATGATATGATTTATCTTTACAGGAATTGAGAGTGAGTATTCCTGAGATTGTAATAATAGATAGTAATATTCTTTTATACATTCTGATGTGTTTTATTGTATAATATTTAATACATAGCGGAGTAAGTTACTAAGTGATAATTCGCTACATACAAGGGCAAAAATAACGGAATATTTCTACAATAGACTTCAAAATAAGGTTAAAGATGTAAAAACATCTATTTCAACTTCAGCTAAATAATTTTTATTGTTCTCTTTCTGATGATGGTAGTGTGTATTCATCCATTGTACTATATCAATCATGATTGATGTTTATTTGTTATAATTCTAACATTTTGTTCAATTTATAAAAGCTTGTTTTATATTTGTCTAACAAAATTATACTTATTACATAGTAGTTGTGGATAAGTATATATAGTTTTGTAGTACACACTTTGATTGAAAATATTATGGCACTAATTGGAACTGGAGTAGCACTTGTTACCCCTTTTAATACCGAAGGAGAGATTGATTTTTCTGCACTAAAAAAACTAATCAACCACTCAATTGATGGAGGAGTTGAATATTTGGTAGTTATGGGTACAACTGCCGAGTCTGCAACACTCACAAAGGAGGAGAAAACTAAGGTTGTAAATTTTATAGTTGAAGAAAACAACGGAAGGGTTCCTTTGGTTTTAGGTATTGGTGGAAATAACACTAGGGCAGTAGTAGAAAGAATTAAAAGTACCGATTTAAGTAAGTTTGAGGCAATATTATCTGTTTCGCCATATTACAACAAACCTTCTCAGGAAGGAATTTATCAGCATTTTGCAGCAATTGCTGATGTTTGCCCTATTGATATTATTATGTACAATGTACCAGGTAGGACTTCATCAAATATGTCGAACGAAACTGTAATCAGACTAGCAGAAGATTTCGATAATATTGTTGGAATAAAAGATGCTACTGGAGATATTTTCCAGGGAATGAGATTGATATTGAACAAACCTAAAGATTTCCTTGTAATTTCTGGTGATGATGCTTTAGCTGTACCATTAACATTGCTTGGAGGTAGTGGAGTTATTTCGGTGTTAGGTCAGGCATTGCCTGTAGATGTCTCAGAAATGGTGAGATTGGCACTAGATAAGAAAGTTGAAGCAGCAAACGATTTGCACTATAAAATGCTAGATTTTATAGAATATATTTTCGAAGAAGGAAATCCAGCAGGTATAAAATCGATGTTGAAAACACTTAATATTTGCGATGATTCAGTTAGGTTGCCATTAATTTCGGCATCTAATTCGTTGGCAGATAAAATATCATCAAGAATTACTCGTTTATATTCTTAGTTAATACGGAAAGTAGTTGTATTTGTTATGATTCTTTCTATTTTTGAATATTAATTAACAAGAAAAAAATAAGTTATGTTATCAGAAAGAATGCTTGATGCATTAAATAAGCAAATAAAATTAGAAGGAGATTCTTCTCAAATATATCTTGCCATGGCTGTTTGGTCAGAAAACCAAGGAATGGAAGGTGTTTCAGAATTCATGTATGGTCATGCCGAGGAGGAAAGACAGCACATGTTGAAATTAGTGCGTTTTGTAAACGAGAGAGGTGGAAAAGCAATTATTCCAGAAATTTCTAAACCTGCTAATGAGTTTAAAACTCTTAAAAAGATGTTTGAGATTTTACTTAAACACGAAATTTTTGTTTCTAAAAGTATTAACGATATAGTTCATATATCATTAGAAGAGAGAGATTATGCAAGTAATAATTTCCTTCAGTGGTATGTTTCTGAACAAATAGAAGAAGAGGCTTTGGCTAGAACAATATTAGATAAAATAAATCTTATTGGCGATGACAAAGGAGGACTTTACCTTTTCGATAACGATATTAAAACTATAGTTGCTCAAGCTACCCAAGAGTAATAAAATACATTAAGTACTGTAAACACATGGCTTTACGCAGTTTTATGCTGGGTAAAGTCATGTGTTTTGTATGCTTATAATTCATTTGATTAGTAATATAATTTATCCCTATCTTTGCACGATGTTTAAGAATCTAAAAATAATAGCACTTTTTGGTGTTTTATTTATTGCTACAGTATCTTGTAGTCAATACGATAAGGTATTGAAAGGAACTGATGTGCATGCAAAATATAAAATGGCTAACGAACTTTTCGAACAAGGAAAGTACGATAGAGCTAATAAATTATTTGAGCAAGTACAAACAAGTTACCGCGGAAAGCCTCAAGCTGAAAGGATTACTTTCTTAATGGCCGAAGGTTATTATGAATCTGGTGACTACTTATTGGCAGCCTATTATTACAATAGATTTATAAAATCTTATCCTGAAAGTTCTAAGATAGAAACTGCTGCGTATAAGAAAGCATATTGTTATTATCTAGATTCTCCAGTTTACACATTAGATCAAGAGAATACTTATAAGGCTATCGATGAGATGCAGAAGTACATAAATAGGTATTCTGATTCAGAACATGCTGAGGAAGCAAATAAGATTATTCGCGAACTAACAGTTAAGTTAGAGAAGAAAGATTTTTATATTGCAAAGCAATATATGAGGCTAGAAAACTATAAAGCAGCAGATATTTATTTTGGAAATTTCTTAAGTGATTATCCTGATAGTTATTTGAGAGAAGAAGCATACTATTTAAAGTTTGTTTCGATGTACGAATATGCTAAGAATAGTTTCTACACAAAACAGAAGGAAAGATTTACGAATGCAAAAACTGCTTTTCTTTTATTTCAAAAGAAATATCCAGACTCGGATAAAATGAAGAAGGCACAGAAATATTACGAAGAAGTTCTCAAGGAATTAGAGAAGTTTAGTAATGTTTAAGAAAAAATAAAATAAGAAATAAGTTAATTAGGTATATAAAATGGATTACAAAAAAAGCAAAGCGGCTCTTACTACGGTAACGAGAGACAGAAACAAGATAGATGAAGCTACTGGAAATATCTACGAATCAATTGTAATCATAGCTAAGAGAGCTAATCAGATTAATGCAGATATCAAGAAGGAATTAATCGAAAAGCTTGAAGAATTTGCTTCAAACTCTGAAAGTCTTGATGAGATTTTCGAGAATAACGAGCAGATTGAAGTATCTCGTTTTTACGAGCGTTTACCAAAAGCTCATGCAATTGCTATTGAAGAGTGGTTGAACGACAAAATTTATTTCAGAAGACAAGGGGAAGAAGAGTCAGCTAAAGCTGAGTAGGTTTTAATATACTCAACTTACATATAGATCTTTTTAAAGGTTATTTGAAAATAGTAAAGATTGTGATGCAATTCTTATTAAATTATTTTATTTGATGGATTGTTTTCGTTTTCTTTGATAAACTATTTTGAAATAGCCTTTTTTGGGCTTATTACCAATTGCCAACGGATACGGTCAAATTATTTTAGTGATGAATGAAATATTAAAAGGAAAGAATGTTATAGTAGGAGTAACGGCTAGTATTGCAGCTTACAAATCGGCATTGCTTGTACGTGAGTTTGTAAAAGCTGGTGCAAATGTTAAGGTGATAATGACTGATGCCGCCAAGGAATTTATTACTCCTTTAACACTGTCAACATTATCTAAAAATCCTGTTCATTCTGAATTTACTACAGGTAGCGAAGGTGTTTGGAATAGTCATGTAAATCTAGGGATTTGGGCTGATTTTATGGTTGTAGCTCCTGTTACAGCTAATACTCTTGGTAAGATGGCAAATGGTTTAGCCGATAATTTACTTGTAGCAACTTATCTTTCGGGTAGATGTCCTATATACTTTGCTCCTGCAATGGATTTGGATATGTATAGGCATCCAACAACAAGAGAAAATGTGACAAAATTGAAATCTTACGGTAATGTTTTTATCGAAGCTAATTTCGGTGAACTTGCATCAGGATTAATTGGAGAAGGAAGAATGGCCGAACCAATTGAAATAGTAGATTTTATAGCTAAACATATTTCTAAGGATTTACCACTAAAGGGAAAGAAAGTAGTTATTACTGCCGGACCTACGTACGAATCTATTGATCCTGTTCGTTTTATTGGCAATCATTCATCTGGTAAAATGGGATTTGAATTGGCAGAAGAATGTGCAAACAATGGAGCTGAGGTTGTATTAGTTGCAGGACCTACTTCTTTACAGATAGATAATCCTAACATAGAAAGAATTAATGTTACTTCAGCAGACGAAATGTACAATGCAGTACACGATAATTTTGAAAGTAGCGATATAGGTATTTTTGCAGCAGCAGTTGCTGATTATAAACCTAAAAATGTAGCTTCAGAAAAGATCAAAAAGAAAGATGCTGCTATGAATATTGAATTAGAACCTAATAAAGATATTCTTGCATCGGTTGGAGAAATAAAGGATAAGCAGATATTAGTAGGTTTTGCTCTTGAAACTGAAAATGAATTAGAAAATGCAAAAGGAAAACTAGAACGTAAAAATCTTGATTTTATAGTTCTAAATTCTTTAAAAGATAGTGGTGCAGGTTTTAAACACGACACCAATAAAATTACTATTGTAGAAAGAACAGGAAATATTACTAATTTCGATTTAAAAACAAAAAAAGAGGTTGCCAAAGATATTGTAGCCATGATAATTTCAAAACTTTAGTATGCGTAATTTACTTGTAATAGTATTGTTGATTTTAGGATTTGGGCTACAAGCTCAGGAACTTAACTGCGAAGTTATTATCAATCACGACAGGATAGAAGGAACAAATAAACAACGTTTCGAAACGTTACAGACTTCACTTAAAGAGTTTATGAATTCTGCTGTTTGGACAGAATACAATTACGAAGTTGAGGAACGTATTGATTTAACAATTAGTTTGATTATTATGCAGGATTTAGGTTCCGATCAGTATTCTGCAACTTTACAAGTACAGAGCAATAGACCTGTTTACGGAACGGATTATTCTACACCAACGTTTAATTACAAGGACACTAAGTTTCAGTTTAAATATACTGAGCACGAACCATTGATTTACAATGAACAGACATTCTCTGGAAACTTAGTTTCTACTATGGCTTACTATGCTTACTTAGTTTTAGGCTTAGATGAAGATACTTTTAAAGAAAAAGGAGGTACAGCTTATTTCGAAAAAGCACGTAAGATTGTTGAGTTGTCTCAGAATAGAGGATATTCTGGTTGGGAACCATCATCAAACAGAACTAATAGGTATTGGATAACAGAGAATTTACTTTCCGATACATATTCTAAAGTTAGAGAAGCTTCTTATCAATATCATCGTCTTGGGTTGGATAATATGTACAAGAACCCAGTAGAAGGTAAAAATCAAGTTTACCAGGCAATCATGAAAATTAATGAAGTGGCTAAAAATAGGCCAAATGCAAACATTATTCAGAATTTCATGGATGCTAAAACCGATGAGATTGTTCAGATTTTCACAGGTGGACCTAAGGTTGATATAGAAAAACTAAAGGATGCTTTAATGAGAATTAGTCCTACAAATCAGAGTAATTGGGAGAGGTTGAAGTAAAAAGAAAGATTTATAGTTATTTTTTAATTCTATCTTGATTTCCTTTTACAAAAGCACCCCAGCCAGAATAAGATTTTCCAGTAGAAACTTTACCGCTGTTGAAGTAATGACAAACGGCTGCCGCTAAACCATCAGTTGCATCTAGGTGCTTAGGCATTTCTTTCATGTTTAGTAATTGTTTAAGCATGCCAGCCACTTGTTCTTTTGATGCGTTACCATTACCGGTTATCGCCATTTTTATTTTCTTTGGAGTGTATTCTGTAATAGGTATTTCGCGATATAAACCAGCAGCCATTGCTACACCTTGAGCTCTGCCAAGTTTCAGCATAGATTGTACGTTTTTACCAAAGAATGGAGCTTCTATCGCTAATTCATCAGGATTGAACTTGTCTATAAGTTTAAGAGTGTGTTCAAATATTTTCTTGAGTTTCAGGTTGTGGTTGCTCAGTTTGGTCATTATTAATTCATCGTAGCTTAATAGCTCTATTTTTTTACCTTTAACGATAATTAAACCAAACCCCATAATGTTTGTACCTGGGTCTATACCTAAAATTATTTTCTCAGTCAAATTGATATTTTTTATTAGATGATATTAAACGAAAAAGCAAAATACTATTTTTCTCTCTTTGCTAAGATAGCTATTGCATTAGTTGCATTCAATTTTATTTATCAAAAGATATTAATACAACCTTGGGAAGATATAGCAGATAAAATTGAGAAGATAGATAGGTTTAATATCCTTTTACTGATTTCTATTTTACTGATATCTTTTATTAATTGGTTTGCTGAGGTACGTAAATGGGAAATACTTTCTAGTTTGTTTAAGCCAATTTCGTTATATCAAAGTTATAAGATTGTATTGTCATCCTTTGCTGTTTCTACAATAACGCCGAATAGAGTGGGGGAGTATGGTGCAAAAGTTTTGTATTACGACAAGTCGTTTTGGAAAGAAGTTTTGAGTTATAGTTTCTTAGGAAATATGATGCAGCTATTTGTAACACTTTTAATGGTTGTTGGTAGTTTTTACTTCCTTCCAGATGTGATTATGGATAAACTTCCTGAGTTGGGATTCGTTTTGTTGTTGGCTATAACTATAGTTTTGTTAGTTTTTCTTTTTAAAAATAATTTGAGAGTTAATATACCATGGATAACAAAAAATGTAGAATTATCGCTGTGGCGGAGTGTTGATTTTAGATTGAGAGCAAAAGTATTTGTTCTTTCAGTTGTAAGGTACATGGCCTTTTCTATTCAGTTTTTGTTAATTCTATCTATTTTGCAAGGCGAGAATCTACTTTCATTATTTCCTGTAATTGCATTTTATTATTTGGTAGTATCGGTGGTGCCAACAATATTTATTTCAGATTTGCTTGTAAAAGGTTCAGTGTCGATATACTTATTCTCTTTGGTTTCTGTTGACGAAATCACAATAATAGCAGTTGTTTTATCTGCTTGGTTTGTTAATTTTGTTATACCAACGCTTATAGGAACTTTTCTTTTATTCAGAAAAAACTAGCTTTATTTCACAGTATGGAGATTTTAATAATTATCATTTCAATAATAGTTTTTCTGTATTCATTAATGATATTGTTGCTTATTGTAGGTTTTTACAAAGTACAAGAAGTAACCTATAAAGGAGGTGCCACTGTAAATGATTTCTCTATAATTATACCATTCAGAAATGAAGAGGAAAATTTAGAACTATTAGTAGATAGCCTTAGTAAAATTGAATATCCTAGTGATAAGTTTGAGGTAGTTTTTGTAAACGATCATTCTGATGATAATTCTTTAGAAGTGCTTTATGATGTTTTAAAATCTGTGAATTTCGATTTTAAAGTTTTATCTCAAATCCCTGAAAAAAACGGTAAAAAATACGCTCTATCATTGGGAATAGAAAATGCATCATATCCATGGATATTAACTACGGATGCTGATTGTATTGTACAGCCATTATGGATAAATTTATATGATCAGGAATTGCAAGAAACTGATTTGAAAATGGTGGCAGGTCCGATTAATTTTATATCTACAGGGACTGGTTTCCTTGAAGCATTTCAGAAATTAGATCTTTCATCTTTAATAGGTACGTCTATTGGTAGTTTCGGATTGGGGACTCCATTGGTGAGTAATGGTGCAAATTTACTTTTCAGTAAAACTGCTTTTCACGAAGTGTTGGGCTATCAAGGAAATATGAATATTGCTTCGGGCGATGATATGTTTTTGATGGAAAAATTTAAAAATAATTATCCCGATAAAATAAAATATCTCAAAGCTCATGACGCAATAGTGTACACTGACACGGTTAAAGATCTATCGCAATTTATAAATCAGCGGTTGAGGTGGTCTGCTAAGTCATCAGCTTATGGCTCTGTTTATATTAAACTTGTTGGTCTTGTAGTTGGTTTAGCAAATGTGTCTTTAATTATACTTTATTTTTTAGCTATTTCCGGAGTGTCATTAAACATTGTTCTATCTACTATATTTATTAAGTTAATTGTAGATTTTTGGTTGATAGCCATTTCAAGTAGTTTTCTTAAAGATACAAGGCAATTGTATTACTACCCAATTATGGCTGTAGTCTATCCTTTTTATGTTTTAGGAATTGCAACTGTATCGCAATTCAAAACTTTTGAATGGAAGGGTAGAAGATTTCAGAAATAATGTTCTTAAAAGATAGATACGAAGCAAAAAAAAGAGCCATTCAGTTAAGAATAGCTCTTTTTTTAGTATAAAGATTAGATATTCTAGTGAATACCTTTCATCATTTTCTTGATAACTGGCGCAAGGGCAATAGCTATAGCACCGGCAATTAATGCTTCGAATGCAATAAAGCGGAACATTGGAGCTCCTTGTTCGAATCCCATAGAGTTTGCAATACTTTCCATAGCTGCAGCCATGTAGTTTCCTATTGCAATTGATCCCATCCAAATACCCATCATGATAGATACAATTTTTGGAGGTGATAGTTTTGTAATCATTGATAATCCGATTGGAGAAATCATCAATTCACCTAAAGTGTGTAATAGGTAAACAGATACCAACCATAAAGGACTAACTAATCCATGCTCAGCAGCACTTGCAGCAGCAGACATTACAAAGAATCCAGCAGCTAGCATTAATAATGCAAATCCAAACTTAAGTGGTGTAGGTGGGTTTTTACCAATTTGAGTAAGTTTTCCCCATATAACATCAAATATTGGAGCAATAGCAAAGATTGCAATTGCATTAATAGCTTGGAAATACGATGCAGGAATAACCCAATCGTTAAATAATGCTATTGTTCTGTCAGTTTGATCAGCAGCGAATAGGTTGAAAGTTGAACCTGCTTGCTCAAATCCTGACCAGAATATAATGTTGAATATTGCAAGTATAAAAATTACCGCAACTCTACTCCATTCTGTTTTACCTTGTGTACCTGTAAATATTGAATAACCAATTCCTCCAACAGCAGCTATACCTATTATAGTAATTACTGAATCAAGTACAGTACTAGATACTGCATCTATAAAAAATACAATTGCAAAAGAAAGAATAATAGATCCTATAGACCAAATTAATACATCTACGTAATCTTTAATTTTAAGTAGATGAGCATCTTTATCAGCATTAGGTGGCATACCTACATTTTCTAAAGTTTTCTGATTAAAGAAGAACCATACAAAACCTAGAACCATACCTAAACCTGCAGTTGTAAAACCATATTGCCAACCGTAAGTTTCTCCTAAGTATCCAGCCGTAAGTGGTGCAATAAATGCTCCCAAGTTAATACCCATGTAGAATATAGTGAAACCACCATCTTTACGAGGATCATCAGCTTCGTATAAACCTCCAACTATAGTTGAGATATTTGGTTTAAAGAAACCATTACCCACAATAAGAAGAGATAGTCCAGAATATAAAAAGAAAAGACGGTATGGATCTCCACCAACTATAGTGTGATCGCCAGCTACAACACTATAAGCCATTATAAACTGACCAATAGCCATTATTACAGCTCCTATGTAGATAGCTTTTCTTTGTCCTAAAACTTTATCAGCTAACCAACCACCGAAAATAGGTGTTACATATACTAATCCTGTGAATACTCCGTAAATAGTGAATGCCTCAGCACGAGTCATTCCAAATCCGTTATTGATAAGTTCGGCAACTAAGAATAATGTTAGAAGGGCTCTCATTCCATAGTAAGAGAATCTTTCCCACATCTCTGTAAAAAACAGTGTGTAGAGTCCTCTAGGATGCCCTGTTTTAGTTTGTGTCATTTTAAAGTTTATTTGTGATTATGTATTCTTTTTATTTAACCCGCCGAAAATAAGGAAAATATTTTGTTTGATGTCTTAATATTATCATAACATCTTTTAATATGTAACTTTTTCTATATTTAAAGTTTGGAATTTATTACAATGAAAAAGTTAGTACGAATTATTTTTCTTTACAGGTATGTATAATTAGTGAATTTATTG
>CAZIYK010000032.1:0-11737 GCA_964543445.1 uncultured Flavobacteriales bacterium | reverse complement strand
TTAACGAAATAACATCACTAAAATTATGTAGGGCATCCGTCATTAAAGCTATACTGCCCGATATGCCAGCACCAATTACCTGCCCAACAGTAATAAGGATGTTCAAAAGAATAGAAACTCCAATTTTCCAACCTTTTAAATCGCTAGCATCATGATGATGGTGATGATGACCATGACCGTGACTATGCCCATGATGAGAATGATTGTGTGCCATAACATAAATTTATTTAGTACAAAGATAAAGTTATGTCTAATGCAATACTATTGCAAAGTTTGTAGAAACAATAAAAATTCAATTTTGGTGTAACTGTATAATTCATTACTTTCGGTATATAAAAATATTGCGTTATGAATCTGGATTTGAGTAATAAGAATGCTTTTGTGAGTGGTAGCTCGCAAGGTATTGGAGCGGCATCAGCAATTGAACTTTCTAAATTGGGAGCAAATGTTACAATTGTTGGTAGAAATAAAGAAATGCTCGAAGTAACCTATGGCAAATTGGATACTTCAAAAGGGCAGAATCATAAAATGTTAGTTGTCGATTTTTCAGTGAGGGGAGAGCTTAAAGTAGAGATTGATAAGTTTGTTGCTCAAGGTAATAAAGTTGATATTTTAGTTAACAACATGGGTGGTCCTAAAGCTGGGGCGGCATACAAAGCAGATTTAGAAGAATTTGAAATTGCTTTCTATAACCATGTTATTAATAATCAGTTTTTGGCACAGTCTTTTATTCCTCATATGAAAGATAATGGATGGGGAAGAATTATTAATATTATTTCTACATCGGTAAAAGCGCCAATTAAGGGCTTAGGTGTTTCTAATACCATAAGAGGAGCTGTTGGTAATTGGTCAAAATCAATGGCAATGGAAATGGGGAAATACAATATTACTGTAAATAATGTTCTGCCAGGCTCAACTATTACTCACCGTCATGATGATATTATTAGAATGAAGTCTGAAAAGACAGGTAGGTCAATAGATGATATAGAGGAAGAAATGAAAGAGACTATTCCAATGAAAAGATTTGCATCTCCAGATGAAGTTGCAAATGCAGTTGCTTTCTTGGCTTCTCCAGCAGCGTCTTATATCAATGGGATCAACATACCTGTTGATGGAGGTAGGACTGAGTGTTTGTAAATTTATAACACTTTTATAAAGACATATAATATACATTTTAAGACCCACACATTTCGTGTGGGTTTTCTTCAATTTATTATCGTGTATATTTGAGAATTATTTTATAGGATTAATCATTAAAACAACAATATGAAAAAAAGATTATCGCTATTAGTTATTATGGCTATTGGCAGTATTGCTAGTGCTCAAATTAGTGATTATTGGCAACAAAAGATTAAGTACGAAATGAATATCGACATGAATGTTGATACTTATAAATACACGGGAGAATCTAAAATCACTTACTATAATAATTCTCCTGATACACTTCACAAAGTTTATTTCCATTTATATTTTAATGCTTTTCAGCCAGGAAGCGAAATGGATGTAAGACAACAATTATTACCCGACCCCGATCGAAGAATAAGAGACCGAATTAGTAAACTTTCTCCTGATGAAATTGGTTATCAGAAAATAATAAGTTTAAAACAAGGAAGTAAAGCTATTGACTATAAAATAGAAGGTACACTGATGGAGGTAGATTTGGCGAAATCATTACTTCCGCATTCAAAAACGGTTTTTTACCTAAAAAACGAGGCTCAAGTTCCGGTACAAATACGAAGATCGGGTAGGAATAATTCTGAAGGAGTAAAGCTTTCAATGGCTCAGTGGTATCCTAAAATGGCAGAATATGACAAAGAAGGATGGCATTTAGATCCGTATATAGCTCGCGAGTTTTATGGAGTTTTCGGAGATTTTGATGTAAAGATTAAAATAAATAAAGAATATACAATAGGAGGAACAGGTGTATTGAAAAATCCTCAGGAGATAGGTCATGGATATGAACAAAAAGGGAAGAAGCTAAAAGTTGGTAACTCGGAAAAACTTCAATGGCATTTTGTTGCTGAAAATGTACATGATTTTGCGTGGGGAGCTGATGATGAGTATGTTCATGATATTGTTAGGTTGAATAATAAGACAAAACTTCATTTTATCTACAAAGGAGGTGATGAAACTAGAGCAAAGAATTGGAAGGAATTGGAGGTGCAAATGCAAAAGGCCTTTGATTTTATGAATAAAAATTTTGGAGAATACCCATATACCGATTTTAGCTTTGTGCAGGGTGGAGATGGAGGAATGGAATATCCAATGTCAACTTTGATTTTAGGTAATGCTAGAACTTTAAAAGGATTAGTGGGACTTGCTGTGCATGAATCGTTGCACTCGTGGTATCAAGGAGTACTAGGATTTAACGAGCAGAAATATCCTTGGATGGATGAAGGATTTACCACATGGGCAGAAGATTTAACTATGCAGTATTTGTATGGTGCCGAAGGTGAAAATCCACACAATGGAACATATAGAGGTTATTTTGCTGTTCAGAAATCAGGAAAAGAAGAGGCCCTAACTACTCAGGCAGATATGTATGAAACAAATTTTGCTTACAGTGAGGCTAGTTACAGTAAAGGGGCAGTGTTCTTGGCGCAATTAGGATACATTATTGGTCAAGAAAACTTGAAAAAGACAATGTTGAGGTTCTTTGATGAGTGGAAATTTAAGCATCCTGCTCCAAATGATTTAAAGAGGATTGCAGAAAAAGTATCAGGAATACAATTGCAATGGTACTTCGATAAATGGATTAATACTACAAAATCTATAGACTATGCAATCTCTTCGGTAGATACGGCAGATAAAGGAACACAGATTACTTTAGTAAATAAAGGAGGTATTTCGATGCCATTGGATATAACTGTGGTTTTGAAAAATAAAGAGGTGAGAACGTACTATATTCCTTTGCGAATGATGCGTGGTTCTAAGCCGAACGAAACTAAATTTGATAGAGTAGAATTAAAAGCATGGCCTTGGGTGTATCCTGAATATTCATTTAATATCGACGTAAACAAAGAGGATATAGAATTTGTAGGAATCGATATTTCAGAGAGGATGGCAGATGTTGACAGAAGTAATAATTACTTCCCTACTACTGAATTTATTTTCGAAGGGAATTAATACTTTCTATTGCTTAAAATTGAACATAAAAAAAAGGTATCTATCTCTCGATAAATACCTTTTTTTATATGGTTGTACTTATTATTTTGTCTCAGACATTTCTTTAATAAGCTCTAATCTTATTTTTAATTGTAAGCTATCTTCGTAGTTGAAGTATGCAACAACCTTAACAGGATTAATTTTGTCAGACATTTTCTTGAAATATTTTCTTTTTAATTTCAATAAATCTCTATCTATTTTTATCATATCCTCATAAGCGTCCATTGCCTCGCTGAATACGATTGCGTCTGCATTTTTCTTGCTAGCGTAATTAGCGTATATAGAAATATACTCGTTGTTTAAATCTTCTAATTTTGATTTATACTCTTTGTAAAGTGGCCAGAAAAAATCCTTATCGTCATTTGTAATAACAATATTCTCCTTTATTGTAAATTGGTTACTTACTCCTTGTAAAACTGCACGTTCTAGTGATTGGTAAGTAGGAGCTGTATTGTCCTGTGATTTTGCACTTAACGAAAATACAAGAGCGAATAGAATTAAAGCGTATTTCTTCATAATCATTTGTTGTTACTGAATAATTGTTTAATGTTTGCGACAAATATATGACTTTTTAGTTAATACTTTCAATATGATAGTGTTTTTTAACGTTATATTTGAAGGGATAGGTGTAGGTGTTTTTTATTGAAACAATTGTGGGGGTATTAAGTTGATGAGCTTGGCTTATCTTCATACTCGTTAATGACATGTAAAAAAGTTTTTTGTTTGCAAAAAAGAACAAAAACGCTATTTTTTCTTTTAAATTGAAATTAAAATATTATTTTTGAGATAAATAAAATGTGTTTTTATGAAAAGTGATAATTTACATATGGATGGTATCGACAAAGTGATTGTAAGAGAACTTATGGTTGATGCTCGTACACCTATTTTAGAGATAGCTAGAAAAGTTGGCGTTTCTGGTGCAGCAATACATCAGCGTCTAAGAAAATTAGAAAAAACAGGCTTGTTATCTGGTCATCATTTGCATATAGATCCTAAAGTTTTAGGGTATAAGACCACCGCTTTCGTAGGTTTGTTTTTAGAAAAGGCAGATGATAATGATAGAATTATTTCAGAATTAAATAAGATTCCTGAAATTTTAGAATGTCATTATACTACAGGTAATTATTCATTATTTATAAAAGTTACGTGTTTTGATAATGATCATCTAATGCAGGTGCTAAACAAGCAAATTCAAAAGATTAGCGGTATTTCTAGATCAGAGACTTTTATTTCTTTGGCTCAGAATATTGGTCGTCAGATAGAAGTTTAATAGAATATAATAGATTGGTTTGAGGCTACTACATGTGAAGTGTAGTAGCTTTGTTGTTTTTAAATGACAAGGTTTTCTTAAATTTGTCAAAAAAATAGAGAGATGACACAATTAGCTTGTAGATTATATGATCAACTAGAAATTTTCGCAATGAGAAGAACTAATGTTGAGATTACATATATAGATGAAAAAGGAGAAGAGTTTAAGGAAAAAGGAATTATCAACGATTTGATTACGAAAAATGGAGCTGAGTTTATAGTTTTCAATAATGATAAAACAATAGACGTTAAAGACTTAATAACAGTAAGCGGTATAGATTTTCAATCTTAATAGATAATTGTTTTTAAGGTTGATTCAACTTTCAACTAACAATATTTTGTATTATTAAATTGATATATATTTAATATCTTGCCGAGCTAAATAATGCCAAATGTAACTTATGTTATGAATGATTCAACCGATAATAATATAGATCAATCTGATATGGCCTGGTTTAAAAGAACAGAAAAGGGTATTACTACAAAGACAGAGGAAAAACTAGATGTTCCTAGAGGTTTGTGGTATAAGACACCTAGCGGAAAGATAATTGATACGGATATGCTTAAAAGAAATTTTTATGTAAGTCCGGAAGACGGTTATCATGTTAGAATAGGAAGTGAAGAATATTTTGAAATCATGTTTGATGATGGAAAATATAAAGAATTAAATAAAAATCTTAAATCTATAGACCCACTTAAATTTGAGGATAAGAAAAAATATCCTGATAGATTGAAAGAGGTTCAGAAGAAAACAAAATTAAAAGATGCTATAAGAACTGCCGTAGGTAAGTCTGAAGGACAAGATTTAGTTGTGGCGGCTATGGATTTTAATTTTATTGGAGGATCTATGGGTACTGTTGTTGGAGAAAAGATCTCTAGAGCTATAGATTATTCGATTAAGCATAAAATTCCATTTATGCTTATTTCCAAATCAGGAGGTGCTCGTATGATGGAAGCTGCTTTCTCATTGATGCAAATGGCAAAAACGTCAGCCAAGTTGGCATTGCTTTCTAAAGCAAAAATTCCATACATATCTTTATTAACTGATCCTACAACTGGAGGTGTAACCGCATCATTTGCAATGCTTGGAGATGTAAATATTGGAGAGCCTGGAGCCTTGATTGCTTTTGCAGGACCACGTATTGTGAAAGAAACAATAGGTAGAGATTTACCTGAAGGATTTCAAACTGCCGAGTTTGTACTCGAACATGGATTCCTTGATTTTATCGTAGAACGAAAAAATCTCAAAAAAGAAGTCAATAAGTTTATTAGGCTGATACTTGATAAATAGAACAAAAAAAGAGCTTAGAATCACTAGAATTCTAAGCTCTTTTTGATTTAGACACACACAGTGCCCCTACTTCTTCTTTATTCCGAATGCTTCCAACATCTTGTTGAATATTTCAGTGTTTTGGTAGATTCCTCTAAAATTCTCTGCACCCGGACCGTATGCAAAAACAGGAACCATAGTTGCTGTGTGGCTAGTAGTAGAAAATAAACCTTCAACCTCTCCAGTTTTATCACTGCCATCTTTTACCGTGAAAGCACCTGTTTCGTGGTCAGCAGTAACAATAACAAGTGTATTTCCATCTTTTTCAGCAAATTTTAATGCTTCACCAATTGCTTTATCAAAATCAGCAACCTCGTTAATTAACTCTTTGGTTTTATTTCCGTGTGCAGCCCAATCTATTTGAGAACCTTCTATCATCAAGAAAAATCCTTTTTTGTTTTTAGATAGAATCTCTATTGCTTTTTTTGTAGATGGTACTAGTATATCACCTCTTTTAGCTATGGTTTTAGGATGTTTCTTTGCTATAAATCCTGCTAACTTATCTCCTTCGAATTTCATTATCTCAGATTCGTTGTCAATAACAGAATATCCTCTTGCTACTAAGCTATCTAATAAGTTTAATCCATCTTTGCGATTATTGAAATTGTCTTCACCTCCACCAATAAACACATCTATATCGGTATCAAGAAAATCTAAGGCTATTT
The DNA here is from genome assembly GCA_964543445.1 of uncultured Flavobacteriales bacterium. Lineage (GTDB taxonomy): Bacteria > Bacteroidota > Bacteroidia > Flavobacteriales > JADGDT01 > JADGDT01. The sequence continues at coordinate 5,269 of CAZIYK010000032.1, read as the reverse complement.
CTTCATACATATTCCTGACAGGTTGATGAGCAATAAATGCAGCAGGTGTAGCATGAGTTATAGAAGATGTAACTACCATACCTGTAGCTTTTCCGTTTTCATCGGCAATTTCCAATATTGTTTTTATTTTTTTGTTGTTTGCGTCAACACCGATAGAACCATTATTTGTTTTAGTTCCTGTAGATATTGCAGTGCCTCCTGCGGCAGAATCAGTTTTATATTTATCTGCTGAGGATGTTCTAGAATATCCAAGATTAGTAAATTGCTGAAAATATGTTTTTCCTTTGTTAGCCGTTATCCCTGCAAATACATGAGAAGAACCCATTCCGTCTCCTATAAGTAGAATTATGTTTTTTGCGTGTTTACTATTTCCTTTGTAAGGAGAAATAGTTTCAACATTGTAGGTTTTATCTAATTTGTAAAAGGCAGATTCTTTTTCCTTTTTGTAAACACCATCCTTAAATCCTTGGGCGTTAATGTTGGAAACAAATAGTAAGGCTATACTAAGTGTAAACGTAAATTTTATTAATCTCATAATTGTTTTTATTTGCCGCAAATGTGAGATTTTTATTGTTTACAAGAAATATAAAATTCAAGATATTTTAACTTGAAACTGCCATTGTTACAATACTTATTTTTATACCTGGCGATTTTGATAATTGATGACAACATGCGTCTAATGTTGCTCCTGTGGTAATGACGTCATCTATCAATAGAACTTTTTTATTGCTAAATAATTCAGTGTCGTTTATGCTGAAAATCTCTTTCACATTTAGCCATCTAGCAAATCTAGATTTTTTGGTTTGTGTTTCACTTTTGTAAATTCTAACCAAATTGTCTTTAGAATAAGTTGCATTAAATACTTGAGCTAATGCTTTGCCAAAAGTATCTACTTGATTATATCCTCTCTTTTTTTCTTTGTGTCTGTGTAAAGGAACCGCAACAATGTAGTCGAAAGATAAATTGCTTTCTTCTAATAATTTGTTTCCATACCAATGGCCAATCAAAGAGCCTATTTCTTGATGTCCTTTGTATTTGAGATTGTGAATAAGATTTTGGGTTAAGCTATTTTTGTAAAAGAATAGAAAAGAGCTAGCAAACTCTATTTTTGATCTTCCATAAAATATTTTTTCAATTTCATTATTTTTACTCAGGTGATAATTTGTTTGTGGTAACTTGTGTCTACAATTTGTGCAAATAATCTTTTCTCCCACATTCAAAGGATTGTTACACGATTTACATAAATCGGGAAAGAGTAGATCTAAAAATGATGAAATTACATTCATAATGATCATTAATGTTTGCTCTATTGTATGTTTAGGTTACATTTGTATATATTAAATTTAATAAATTATTAAATAATGACAGATCAATTAGATAAAAACAATTTGTCTTCTAGGCAAGCTCAGGAAAAAGCAGAAAAAGAACACAAGCTAAAAGTGTTAGTTTGGATTTTTGGAGTTCTACTTATTTCGGCTTTAGCTTATATATTTTATGCATATAGTGTTAATAAGGAAAACGAAGAGTATTTAATACAACAGAAAGAAGAAATTGTTGGAGAACTTGCTCAGATGGAACTTCAATATGAAGGGGTAAAACTTAGCAACGATTCGTTAAATACCGAGATGTTAGAGCAACAAGAGAGAATTTCTAGTATGAGAGATTCTTTGGATAGACTTAAGGCATATCCTGCTATATTAAGAAAGTACAAGAAATTGGTTGATAGAATGAAAAAAGAGAAACGTCAATTATTCTTATTGGCTGATTCTCTTGATAGAGTAAACCAAATATTAATTATACAGAGAGATAGTGCAGAGAAGAAATTACAAGAACAAACTCGTATTACAGAAAGATTGACTAGTCAGAATTTAGATCTTGCAAAAGCAGTTGAGAAAGGTGCTAAATTAGATCTTTTCAACCTTAAAGCAGAAGGAGTTAGAGTTAGTTCAAGTGGAAAGATTAGCACTACTTCTAGAACTAGAAGAGTAGATAAAATTAGGGTATGTATGACTTTAGGAAGAAATAAGTTGGCTAAAGTTGGATACAAAGATATTTATGTAAGAATTGCCACACCTGATGATGTTTTATTGAAATCAACGCAAAGCAATAATACGTTTGTTATCGATGGCGAGAAAATGGAATTCAGTGCTAAAACAAGAGTTTATTACGAACAAGAATCACTAGATGTATGTGTGTTTGTAGATGGAGCTCAGTACGATTTCCAAAAAGGAGTTTACTTAATTGCTGTATATGCTGATGGTAATTTTATTGGCGAAACAGAAATGATGTTGAAATAGAATAATATATAATCCTAGTATAAAGCCTGTAACGATAAATCATATTTTAGTTACAGGCTTTTTTCAATCCGATAAAAATCTAATAGATGATTGCCAATTCTAAAAATGTTCTGATTGCTCCATTAAATTGGGGGTTAGGACATGCTAGCAGATGTATTCCTATTATTAGACAGCAAATAAGTTACGGTAATAGGGTAGTGATTGCTTCAGATGGAGCATCATTGACATTGCTTAGAAAAGAATTTCCCAATCTAGAAAGCGAAGAATTGCCTTCGTACAATATTACATATCCCAATAAAGGAGATCAGTTGATTTGGCATTTGTTAAAAATGTCAAACAAGATAATGTCAGCCATTAAAGAAGAGAATGTATTGTTAACGAAGTTAGTTGATAAATATAATCTCGATTTAATAATTTCAGACAACAGATTTGGGATGTATCACAGAGAAGTTTTCTCTGTTTATATTACTCATCAAACAAATATTCAGGCAGGTAAACTTTCAGTTATTGCCAATAAAGTTCACGAATATTTCATGAGTAAATTTAACGAAATATGGATTCCAGATTATGAAGGTGAAGATTCGTTGGCAGGCAATTTATCTAAATATAGTGGAAGTAAAGTTGCAAAATATATAGGAGTTCAAAGTAGATTTGAATTTGATGAAAATGTAATAGGAAAAGATAAAATACTTGTAGTGTTGTCGGGGCCAGAGCCTCAACGTACTTATCTCGAAGAGATTATTCTATCGGAACTTGAAACTGTAGAAAAAGAGATTGTTTTAGTACAAGGAAAGGTTGAGGGTTTTCAGAAAAAAAAGAATAATAAAAACTCTACAATATATAATTTTCTCACCTCTAATGATTTAGAAAGGGAGATGAAAGAGAGTTCTTTAATTATAGCTAGATCGGGATATTCTACAATAATGGACCTGAAAGTTTTGAAAAAGAAAGCTTTTTTTATTCCTACTCCAGGTCAGGGAGAGCAGTTGTATTTGGCTAAATATTTGAAGTCGAAAAAAATATGTGATTACGCCTGTCAGGATGATTTTTCTTTAAAAAATGTTATTAATTCTAAGGAATCATACAAAGGTTTCGATTAGCATCTAGGAAGTGTAAAGTAGAAAGTAGATCCTTCAGTGAATTTACTATCCACATTTATTTTCTCGTTGTGAGCTTCTAATATGTGTTTTACTATGGAAAGTCCTAAACCAGAACCACCTTCTTCTCTAGAGCGGTGGCGATCTACTCGGTAGAAACGTTCAAAAATTCTGCTAACATGAATATTCTTGATGCCTTCGCCATTATCTTTTACCGATATTATAACTTTCTGATCCATTCTAAGTCTAAAGCCAATAATGGTTTCTCCGTTTTCTTTACCGTATTTTATAGAGTTAGAAATAAGGTTCATAATTACATGGCTTATTTTTTCTTTGTCGCCACACACCATTATTGGAAGTGCCAACTTTGAATCTAATCGTATTTTTATGTTTTTGGCTCTAGCTTTTATTTCTAATAGGTCTATTATTCCTCTAGTCAACTCGTCAATGGCGAATGGCTTAATGTCTACGCCTAAATCTCCTGTTTCTAGTTTTGTAATTAAATCTAAATCTTTTGTGATGTTTATAAGTCGTTGAACTCCTTTGCTTGCTCTGTTGAGGTACCTAGATAGCAATTCTGGCTCTTCGGCAGCACCATCTTGTAGTGTCTCTATATATCCTTGTACGGTGAAAAGAGGGGTTTTTAGCTCGTGAGCAAGATTGCCAATAAATTCTCTTCTGAATTCTTCTTGAGCTTTTAGAGATTCTATTTCTAAGCGTTTTGTTTCGGTAAATTTTATTACTTCACGTTTAAGAGTTTCAATGTCGGTAGTCATTCCTCCTTTGTCCACATCTTTAATGTCTAATATGGACACACTTTCGTAAATATGGTTGATTTTTCGGTAAATATACCTTTCTACACCATATCTTATAATAAAGAATGAACCTATAAAAAATATAACAGCCTCGTAAAAAATAGGGACAATATTACTCCTTGAGTCTACAATATAACTTGCAACAATGAGCATAACAAAATTGAATAATGTAATTATGCTAGCAAGTTTTAATGAGAATTTGTAAGGTCTCTGAAAAAATGATCCGTTTTTTGATTTTCTCATTATTATTGATTGTAATGGACTAAACCTCTAGTTTGTAACCTACGCCTTTTACAGTTTTAAAGTAATCGTCGCCAATTTTTTCTCTAAGTTTTCTGATGTGAACATCAATAGTTCTACCGCCAACAACAACTTCGTTCCCCCAAACTTTATTTAGTATCTCGTCTCTTTTAAAAACTTTTCCAGGACGAGATGCTAGTAGAGATAAAAGTTCAAATTCTTTTCTAGGTAGTGAAAGTGTATCGTTGTTTTTGTAAACTTTGTATTCGTCTTTGTCTATTTTGATGTCTCCAACGGTAATAATATTTCCTTCAGATACATTAGTGTCAACACTTATTCTTCTAAGAAGAGCATTAATCTTGCTAACTAGAACTCTCGGTTTTATTGGTTTTGTAATAAAATCGTCAGCTCCTGCATCAAAGCCTGCAAGTTGCGAATAATCTTCGCCACGAGCAGTTAAGAAAGTAATAAGAACATTTTCTAATTCGGGAATAGCTCTCAATTTTTCGCAAGACTCTATACCATCCATTTCTGGCATCATCACGTCAAGCACTATTAGTTGAGGTAGATGTTTCTTTGCTTTTTCTACTCCTTCAAGGCCATTGCTTGCTGTAACAATATTGTAACCTTCTTTTTTCAGGTTGTAACTTACAATTTCTAAGATATCCTGATCGTCATCAACAAGTAGAATAGTAATATCTTCTTTTTTCATTTTGAATATTTTTATTACTCACTTGTTCAAAAATAAAAATAATATTTGGTTTAAAATGGACTTTACAATCTTTTAAACATTTGTAACGTACTGATTACTTTTAAGTAA
>CAZIYK010000031.1:0-11865 GCA_964543445.1 uncultured Flavobacteriales bacterium | reverse complement strand
TTGTATTTTTCTATTATTTTAATTTGTTCAGGGTGAAGGCTTTTGTATGCAGAGTCTGACATTACCAAGAATTTCTTACCATCTGTAGATCCTACTTGTAGCATATTTCCTGCAAATCTATTTACTTGATCTTCTGAAATAGTAATAATTTCTTTCCCATCATCTTTTAATGACTGTGCAACTGCTTTCTTCTCTTTTTTATCATCGATAGAGTCTAAACAAACAACAGCATAATCATCGGCAATGGCCATCATTACATTGGTGTGATATATTGGCTCGCGAGTACCGTTTACAGTTTGATAAGATGTGAAAATAATTGGTGAATATTCAAAATCATCACAAAATTCAATAAGCAAATCCTCGTCTGTACGTTTAGATAACGATGCGTAAACTTTTCGGTTTACTCTATCTAAAATCATACTACCTGTACCTTCTAAGAATATATCATCATTCTCTGCTTCGGAATAATCAACAACATTGTTGATTACGAAACCATTTTCCTCCAGAGTATCTAGTATATCTTCTCTACGTTCTAATCTGCGATTCTCTGCAAACATAGGATATATAGCAACATCTCCTGAAGAGTGAAAAGAAATCCAGTTGTTAGGGAAAATAGAGTCTGGAGTGTCTGGCTCTTTTGTATCTTCTATTACAACTACATTAATTCCGTTATCTCTAAGTTTTGAAACAAAATTGTTGAATTCTTCTAATGCCTGCTCCTGAGCTTTTTCGTCAGTTAATCCTTCAATTACTTTCTGATAGTAATTATTACAAGCAGTTTCGGCATTGTACCTGAAATTTACAGGTTGTACCATCATTAATGTATCTGTGTATTGTCTCATTTTTTGTAGTTTGTTTATGCGTTGCTGTTTATGAAAACTGCGCTTTCTGTTTTGTTGTTGCTTCGCAACTGTTGATTAGTGTAGAATCTAGTATCAGATATCGTAATTGTCAATCACCAGCGAAGCGATAAATTATATTAATTAGCTTCTCTCTCTAAAGGCATAGTAGAGCATCTTAATAATCCTTCCATTTTAGAAATCTCAGCATACGGTACTTCCTCAACAGTCATTCCCCATTCGTTACGCATGTGGTTATTTAGTCTTGTGAAGTTTTTTTCTGATACAACTACGTCACGGCTAATAGAGAATACATTTGAATTCATGTCGTACATTTCGTCACGAGTAATTTCAAAAACATTTTCTCTACCGAAGTAATTGATTATTCTTTCGTAATCTTCAATGTTTTTAAATCCGCCTTTGTAAACAATTGCTTTGTGTTCGCTTACAGGTTGAAAACAACAATCAAGGTGTAGAGCGTTATCTCTTGGCTCATCGTCAGATTTGTTCAATTCGAATGCTCTAATTTTTTTATGAGGAAAAGATTTTCTTAAAAATTCTACTCCAGCCTCATTTGTTCTAGCAACAGTGTATTTGCTGAAATCAGGTTCTTTGGAATATCCTACAATCAAAAATTCTTTCCATGGCATTACATCGCCTCCTTCAATACGAGCTTCAGGTGGTGGAATAAGAATTTGTTCAGGTTTAAGTTGTTTTATAACGTTGTCTATAGCTTCAATTTCTTTAGCTCTATCTTCTATCATGTTTGTTTTGATGAATTTATCATCAATAACAAAAGATATATCTCTAGCAAAAACTTGATTGTAATTCTCTATTACTTCAGGTCTATAAACTTCTACATCGTATTTTTTTAGAACGTCAGCAAATGCTTCTATTTCTCTTACAATATCACTTTCTTTAGGGAAAGTACCTTTGCGTATATGTTCTCTCGATTTAGGATCATAAGTTTCTTCCAATTTTGGAGTACCTCCAAAACTATCGCCTATTCCTAATATTACTTTTTTAAGACGAGATGTTTCGTCATTTATATATAATTTCATGAGTTTGCTTTATAAAAAAAATATCACCAAAAGTACTAAAATAGAGTCATGCATGTTAGTTTGAATTGTTAGAATTAAGTTAATTGTTTAATTAGCTTATAGAGTGGCGGTTACTGTTCGTTTTTGTTTGTTGAGTGATAGTGTTTCTTAACTAATTCATTTATAGCTAAAATAAATTGGTGTAGAATTAATAAATTCTATTTTTGCAGAATAATAGAACTATAATTATGCAAAGGAATTTTTTACAATACTTAGTAATTACGCTTAAAGGAATAGCAATGGGAATGGCAGATGTAGTGCCTGGTGTATCTGGAGGTACAATAGCATTTATATCTGGAATCTACGAGGAATTTGTTAATTCGCTAAATTCAATAAATGCTGAAGCATTTAAGTTGTTATTTAAATTTAAGATTAAAGAATTCTGGAAACACATTAACGGTAATTTTCTTGTATCTCTAGCTATAGGAATTGGTATAAGTATAGTGTCGCTATCTAAGTTGATAATTTATTTGTTGGAGAACCAGCCTGTGTTGCTTTGGGCCTTTTTCTTCGGATTGATAATTGCATCAATTTCTTTTATAAGTAAGCAAATTACCGAGTGGAATGCTAGAGTAGTTATAGCTTTAGTGTTGGGAGCAATAGTATCTTATTATATCACAATAGCCGAGCCTGCTTCTAGTCCTGATAGTACTATTTATGTTTTCTTTTCTGGATTTATTGCAATTATTGCCATGATTCTACCGGGTATTTCAGGAGCATTTATTCTTTTGTTGATGGGGTCTTATCCAACTATTATTGGTGCTATAAGTAAAATAAGCGAAGGTATTTCTACTGCTAATACCGATATGTTGATGACAGCAGGAGGAATGTTAGGAGTGTTTGCTGTAGGTGCTGTATTAGGATTGTTATCTTTCTCGCGAGTTTTGGCTTGGATGTTCAAGAATTACCACAACACAACATTAGCTGTATTAACAGGTTTTATGATAGGCTCATTAAACAAAGTATGGCCATGGAAAGAAACTCTTTCTACAAGAATTAATTCTCACGGAGTTGAGGTTCCTTTTCTACAAAAAAGTATTATGCCTTTTAATTATGATGGCGATTCTCAGATTTTAATGGTTGTTGTTTTAGCAATTGTTGGTTTTACGGTTATTTATATGTTGGAGAAGTTTTCTAAGAAAGCATAATTCAACTTGATTACAATTGTATTAGTACATAAAGAATGTAACTATCACAGCTAGTACAAAGAACAATATTGATGTAAAAAAGTAAACAATATTTATTCCTATAAAATTCAATATAGATTTAAATACAGTAGGATACTCATAGAACTTTTTCAATGCCATATATAGATAAATTGGGAACACAACAAACAAGAAAATTTCAGTAAATATATTTTCTAAGGGGGAGTATATCAATGCTATTATTTGGGAGATACTCAGCAATATATATAGCGCCGATTGGGTATGGAATGCAAAGACCAAATGTTCGAGATAAAGTATATCTTTTTTGTAGTAAACTAGATTCAAGAATATAACGAATATAGGTAAGAACATAAAAGCAAACACAGGCAGCTTTTTTCTAAGCATCTTATTGAATTTATCCATTGTAAATGTAGAATATTCAGTGGCTTTTTTATATAAAGTCCTGTTTAGCCAATTATTTTCAAATCCGTATTTTTCTATTACTTTATCATAATCTTGTATCCCTTCTTCTCTTATATCTAGTAAGAAAAGCATAAATCTGTCGATATGACTTTGTCTAGCACTATCAATAATCGGTTCGGTAATTTCAGTTTCTTTTAAAATACTGTATATGCTTGCATTTTCTGTATCATTAATAGTTATTATTGATTTACTATCTTCATTTACAACAATGTATTTGTCTTTGAAATTATTTAAAGACACTAGTAGGAAAAACAAAAAACTGACTACAAGATATAATCTAACAGGATGAATATGTGATGCTCTTTTTCCTTTTATGTAGTCAATAGAGAGTTGACCAGGATTTGTAATTAAGGGTTTTATACTATTGCCAAATCTGGAATCATAAGCAAGAAAATCGCTCAATATTTCTCTAGCCCAATCCATAAAAGTGAACCGTTTGGTGTCATTTATCTGACTACAACGCGGACAAAAGTTATCTTCTTCGGTAAGCTTATGTCCACAATTCAAACAAGTATCTCCTTTTTTTGTTTTAGGTAAATGTCTTAGATGTTTTTCCATTTTTGGGATGTTAAAATAATTCAAACGATCTTAGTTGATAGAATCCTACAACTCTGTCGTAGCGACTATCCATACTTCTATAATAAACTATTATAGAGTAATTATTTTCAGTTTGATAAAATGACCCAGAAATTGCATCTGGCATAAATTCATTTGTTTTTTTATCTACAGCTACATATTTGTAGTCGTAATATCCTTGTTTAAGTAGTAAACTAGCTTCGTATATTTCTTGATCTTTATTATAGATCAATTTATTGTCCTCTTCTAAACGCCAATCGTTAAAAGCTCCATAAATATAAATATCTTTATCTGCATATTCAATGTCGGTTTTCAGAGAGAAATGTACTAGAGTATAATCTCCTTGAGTTTCGGTATCTCCACCATCAATAGACCTTAATACAAAACCTCCATTGTAATCTGGTTGACTAGAAAAAGGATATTTATAGCGAGGTTCATTAGTATATAGGTAAATATTGTATATGTCTTCGAGTGTTACGGAATCAATAAATAATCCACCGGTTTGTATAGATTTGGTGTCGAAATGATAAAAGTAATTTCCCGCCAAGAAATTCATCTTATCGTTGTAGTTGTACATGAGTGTATTGTGACCTAAGTATTGATATTGAAGATCGTATATTCCGTTGTCCCAAGTGTTGTTTTGAATAATATTTACTTTTATTTCGGATGCAGGGTTGTCAAGATTTAAATTTTTGTGGTTAAGCACAAGTTTCACTTGCTGTTCAGTATCTCTTTTATCAACTATTGTAGCTCTATTTACTTTAGCTCCAATAGAGATTAGGTCTTCGTAAATTACAAGTCGCCTTACAAAAGCAGGTTCGCTAGGGTCGTCTAAATATACTTTCAGTAAGTAATTTCCCGATATCAATAACTTCATCCCGTATGATGGAAATCTAAAAGAATAGTGTGTGTATTTTTTTAATGAATTGAAAGAATAAGCATAATTCTTTATTCGTCCCTCGTTGTATCCTTCTATAAAATCAGTGTCGAATATGTCTGATTTTTCCCAATTACTGTCGTAGTGCTCTACTGTATAAAAATAATTTTTTTGATCGTTGTCTAAATCATCAAAACTGATTTCAAACACTTCTCCTAATTTACCATAAGGAATTCCTAAGTTTTGGTCTACGTTATGTATGTATATCGACTTTAAATTAACGTCGTCTGATATAATAATGTCGGGGTTAGGGAAAGGAGAGTTTTGAGCAAAAACATGTCCGATTATCATTAAATAAATGACGGTGAAAGCTGTTTTTTTATTGATATTTATCATGTTTGTTCTTGATGTAGATTTTGTATTTCTTTTTTTTGAGCTTTTTATAGGTTGTAATATTAATAAAATCAAGTGGTTTGATGAAATTTTATAGTTTGTTTTTGTCTAAAATAAATAAGTAACATTTATTTCATAACTAAAGTCTATTTCTTTATTTTTGGTCAAATAATTTAATTAACTTAACTAATCTCTTTTATAACTATGTCAAAAGACATTCGTATAAAGAGAGGCGTAGACATAAAGCTTGTTGGTAAAGCTGAAAGAATGTTCGCCAATGTTCCTCAAGCAACTATGTTCGCCTTACGACCAGATGATTTCCATGGAATTACTCCGAAATTAGCTGTGAAAGTAGGTGCACATGTTAAAGCAGGGGACACTCTTTTTTACTCAAAGTACGACGATAGAATAAAGTTTACTTCTCCGGTATCTGGCGAAGTAACTGAAATTGTGCGTGGTGCAAAACGTAAAATCTTAGAGGTAAAGGTCTTAGTAGATTCCGAGATTACTTACAAAGAGTTTAATACAAATGCATCTTCTAAAGAAGAGGTGATTGAAACTCTTTTGGAAAGTGGTGCTTGGCCATTTATTAAGCAACGTCCTTATGATGTGATTGCAAATCCATCGGACAAGCCTAAGGCAATATTTATTTCAGGTTACAATAGCGCGCCTCTCGCGGTAGATCTCGACTTTGCACTGCAAGGAAAAGAAAAGTCGTTGCAAAAAGGTATAGATATAGTATCTAAACTTACAAATGGGAAAGTTCATCTTTCTGTAGATGGTAATCAGCCATCATCAATTTTCCAAAACATTTCAGGTGTTGAATTACACAAAGTTACCGGGGCACATCCTGCAGGTAATGTTGGAGTACAGATTCATCACATCGATCCAGTAAACAAAGGAGAAAGAGTTTGGGTTGTTACCCCTCAAGACCTTGTTGTTATTGGTGATTTGTTCCTTACAGGGAAATTTAATGCTGAGAGAGTTGTTGCTTTATCAGGATCTGAAGTTAAGCAACCTCGTTATGTGAAAACTATTGCTGGTACTAGCGTGGTTAACATAATAAAAGATGCTTTAAAGGATGGCGATAATCGTATAATCAGTGGAGGTCCTTTAACAGGAACTAAAATTTCGGAAGATGGATTCCTTGGTTTTTACGATAATCAAATCACAGTTCTTCCTGAAGGTAACAAACACCGTTTTTTCGGATGGGTTCCTTGGTTGTATAATGATATCTTTAGTTTGGCAGGCTCTTCGTTAGCTTCAAAAAACAAAGAATACGTTATGGATACCAATAAGAATGGAGAAGAACGTGCTTTTGTTGTTACAGGAGAAATGGAAAAAGTTTTCCCTTTTGATATTTACCCAATGTATCTTCTTAAATCAATTATGTATAGAGACATAGGCGAGATGGAGAACTTAGGTATATATGAAGTAGCACCAGAAGATTTTGCATTAGCAGAAGTAATTAATACCTCAAAAATTAATCTTCAAGAAGTTGTCCGCGAAGGATTGGACTTGATGATTAAAGAAGTAGGATAATCACTAATGTTTGTGGTTTTACGTCATTCCTACTAAGCGATAGAATATAAGAGAGAAATCTCGATTGTACTCGTTTAGCATCACATGACGAAAGCTTTAAACAAAAACAAAAAATAAATGAAATTTTTAAGAGACGCATTAGACGGTATCAAACCGAATTTCATCTCCGGCGGTAAGTGGGAGAAATGGAATCCTGTGTTTGAAACTTTTGAAACGTTCTTATTTACTCCAGACCATGTTACCACAAGTGGGGCACATATTCGCGATGGTGTAGATATTAAACGTTTGATGACCGTTGTAGTTCTTGCTCTTTTTCCAGCTTTGTTCTTTGGAATGTACAATATAGGGTACTTTCATTATGAGCAATTAGTAGCGTTGGGAGAGTTAAGTACTTATACGCACATGGAAGCTTTCCTTTTCGGATTATGGAAAATGCTTCCAATCATCATTGTATCTTATGGAGTTGGGTTAGGTGTTGAGTTCATCTTTGCGATGTTCTACGGCCACTCAATCCACGAAGGATACTTTGTTACAGGTATGTTGATACCATTAATTGTACCAGTAGATTTACCTCTTTGGATGCTTGCGGTAGCAGTTGTTTTTGGGGTAGTAATTGGTAAAGAAATATTTGGAGGTACGGGAATGAATATTCTCAACCCTGCCTTGGTAGTTAGAGCATTCTTATTCTTTGCTTATCCTACATTCATGTCGGGAGATAAAGTATGGGTTGCTGGAGCAATGGAAAAAGCAGCAGACCATGTTGATGGTTTGTCGGGAGCTACAATACTTGGTCAGTTAGGATCAGGTCACGAAGCAGCCATGCATGTTGGTACTTTAAATCATACTTATTCGGTTATGGATATGTTCCTAGGATTTATTCCAGGATCAATAGGAGAAACATCAACTTTGGCTATTCTTATTGGAGCAGCATTGTTACTAGCAGCAGGAGTTGCTAGTTGGAGAATTATGCTTTCAGGAGTAATTGGAGCTGCATTGATGAGTGGAATATTCATGTTATGGGGAGCTAATCCACTTATGGAGTTTGGATTTAAACACTTATTAGTTGGAGGTTTTGCCTTCGGACTTGTATTTATGGCAACTGATCCGGTATCGGCAGCACAAACAAATACAGGTAAATGGATTTATGGATTCCTTATAGGATTCTTATCTATTCTACTTCGTGTATTAAATGGATTCCCTGAAGCTGTAATGCTTGTTATTTTATTACTTAATGTATTTGCACCTACAATAGATCACTATGTAGTACAAGCAAATATTAAACGTAGAAACAAGCGTGTTGAAGATCGAATCAAAAAAGCACTTAGCGCATAAAACGTAGATAGTATGGATACAAATAAAAATAGTTATACGTTTATATTCGCTATAGTAATGGTGGTAGTTGTTGCATTCTTACTTTCGTTTGCTGCAACATCTCTTAAGCCTTTCCAAGATGCGAATTTGAAACAGGAAAAAATGCAAAACATTCTTAAGACTGTTGGTATAAACTTAAGTAGAGAAGAATCTGCTAAAGAATTTGCTAACTACATCAAAAAAGGTGTTTTGATTGACGATAAAGGAGCTGTAGTTGAAGAGGCTACAGGTGCCGATGTAGAAAATGGCGCTGCTTTTAAAGCAGATGTAAAACACGCTATTTCTAAAAAACAATATCCAATTTTTGTAGCCGAAGTAGATGGGAAAACATATTATGTTATTCCGTTGCACGGTATGGGAATGTGGAGTGATATTTGGGGAAATGTTGCGTTAGAAGCTGATAAGAACACTATTGCTGGTGTTAACTTCGATCACGCATCTGAAACATCAGGATTAGGTGCTGAGATTGCTACTGAATGGTTTCAAGCAAACTGGAAAGGAAAGCAAATCTTAAAAGACCCTAATGGAGGATTTACTTTAGATAATTTTGCGTCAGTAAAAGCAGTAAAAGGAGGAGCAGATCCTTCGGATACTCACGGAGTTGATGCAATTTCTGGAGGAACAGTAACTTCGGTTGCTACTTCTAAGATGTTTAGAGATAGAGTTTCTCTTTATTTACCTTACTTCAACAATTTAAAATAGAACGGAATGAGCGAAGTAGAAGAAAAAGAAGCATTGTTTTCTAAGAAGAATAGACAATTGCTAACTAATCCGCTTGATAGCGACAACCCAATTACTGTACAGGTACTTGGTATTTGTTCGGCACTTGCGATTACTGTTAAACTTGAGCCGGCTATTGTAATGTCATTGTCAGTAATGGCTGTTTTGGCTGCAGGAAATGTTATTATCTCTTTAATGAGAAATATTATTCCTTCACGAATCAGAATTATTGTTCAATTGGTGGTAGTTGCTGCTTTGGTAATTTTAGTAGACCAATTATTGAAAGCCTTTGTGTTTGATGTATCAAAACAACTTTCGGTATTTGTAGGTTTGATTATTACTAACTGTATTGTGATGGGACGTTTCGAAGCATTTGCTTTGGGAAATACTCCTTGGAAATCTTTCCTTGATGGTATTGGTAACGCAGCAGGATATGGTTTGATACTTGTTATAGTAGCTTTCTTTAGAGAGTTATTTGGATCAGGAGCTTTGTTTGGACAACAAGTTATCCCTCAGTCGTTTTACGATGCAGGATATGTAAACAATGGTATGATGTTATTGCCTCCAATGGCATTAATAGTTGTAGGTATTGTTATTTGGATTCAAAGATGGCGTAACACTTCACTTGTAGAAGCTAATTAATAGATATTATGGAATTATTTAATTTATTCATAAAGTCGATATTCGTTGAGAATATGGTGTTCGCATTCTTCTTGGGAATGTGTTCATACCTTGCTGTATCTAAAAAAGTATCTACAGCTGTTGGTCTTGGTGCTGCCGTAATATTCGTATTGGCTATTACGCTTCCTGTTAACTTCCTTTTAGAGCAATACATTCTTAAGCCAGGTGCATTATCTTGGCTAGGTGCTGAATTTGCAGATGTTGACTTAAGTTTCTTAAGCTTCATTATGTTTATTGCAGTAATTGCTTCTATGGTACAATTAGTAGAGATGGTAGTAGAAAAATTTGCTCCAGCTCTTTATGCAACTCTTGGTATTTTCTTACCATTGATTGCTGTAAACTGTGCTATTTTGGGAGGTTCTTTATTTATGCAAAACAAAAACTTCGGCAATGTTGGCGAAGCTGTTGTGTACGGACTTGGATCGGGTATTGGTTGGTTAATGGCAATTGTTGCCTTAGCAGCTATTCGCGAGAAAGTACGATATTCTCACGTTCCTGCGCCTCTTAGAGGCTTAGGTATTACCTTCATCATCACTGGATTGATGGGTATTGCTTTTATGGGATTCATGGGTATAAAATTGTAATAATTATTCGTTGTACATAATTGAAGAGACGCAATACCTTGCGTTTCCACAGAATGTACAAGGCTTAAAAAGAAAAATATGTTTTTATTTGCAACATTAACTATTGTTACTAGTATAGCAATATTTACCATCTTGATTATCTTGTTGGTATCTATATTGCTTGCTGCTAAAGCAAAGTTGTCGCCATCTGGTCCTGTAAAAATTACTGTAAATGGTAAGAAGGAAATAGTGGTAGAGTCAGGTTCGTCTTTATTGCAGACACTAGGAAACAATAAAATATTTCTTCCATCAGCATGTGGAGGGGGTGGTACTTGCGGAATGTGTACATGTCAGGTTAACGAAGGAGGAGGAGAAATTCTTCCAACAGAGGAGCCTTATTTTACACGTAAGCAAATACAAGATAACTGGCGTTTAGGATGTCAGGTGAAGGTAAAACAGGATATGGATATTACCATTCCTGAGGAAATCTTCGGAATTAAGAAATGGGAATGTGAAGTTGTATCAAATTACAACGTATCTACATTTATTAAAGCTTTCGTTGTTCGTCTTCCAGAAGGAGAGCACATGGACTTTAAAGCAGGTGGATATATTCAGATTGATGTTCCTAAGATTACTGTAGATTACAAAGATTTTGATATTTCTCCAGAACCTAATGATCCTGATGGACCAGATAAGTTCAAGGCTGATTTTGATAAATTCAATCTATGGAAATTAAAAATGGTAAATCCAGAGCCTCTCTATAGAGCTTACTCTATGGCTAACGCTCCTTACGAAGGAAATATCGTAATGCTAACAATCCGTATTGCTACTCCGCCATGGGATAGAAATAAAAACGATTGGATGGCAGTTAATCCTGGAGTTTGTTCGTCTTATATTTGGTCTAGAAAGCCAGGTGATAAGGTAACAGTTTCTGGTCCTTACGGTGAGTTCTTTATTCAGGATACTGATGCAGAGATGATTTACATTGGTGGTGGAGCAGGTATGGCGCCAATGCGTTCGCATTTATTCCACTTATTCCACACGCTTAAAACAGATCGTAAGGTTACTTATTGGTACGGTGCTCGTTCTAAACGTGAGATATTCTTCGAAGAGGATTTCCGTAAGATCGAAAAAGATTTCCCTAATTTCCAATTCCATATTGTGCTTTCAGAGCCTATGGAAGAAGATAACTGGAAAGTTAAGAAGGATGTAAATGATCCTGATGGAGATGGATTCGTTGGATTTGTTCATCAAGCTGTAATTGATCATCAGTTGAGTAAACACGAGGCTCCAGAAGATATAGAATTCTATTTCTGTGGACCACCTATGATGAATAAAGCCGTACTTGGTATGGTTGATGAGTGGGGTGTACCACCAGAAAATGTTCACTTCGATGATTTCGGTGGATAATATATGATTTGAAAGTTTAAAGGAAATCCTTTAGATTATTGATTTTAATAAAACCTCTATCAATTTAGTTTGGTAGAGGTTTTTTCTATAATTCTCTGAAAATTATATCGATATCGTTATCAGCCAATAAAGCTTTAGATTTAGAACAAATGTTCTCGGTACACA
>CAZIYK010000030.1:8026-12153 GCA_964543445.1 uncultured Flavobacteriales bacterium | reverse complement strand
TTTTGACAATCAATTAGGTAAAAATGCAACTGATGTAACTATAGAAAAGATTAGTAATGACGAGATAAAAGTAATTGGCTTCCACAATATGGGAGCAAGTATTAGCACTAATTTTAAAGTATATGATAATGTTCTAAAAATAATTAGTTCTAAGATTGCTGGTTTATCTATTGAAGGAAAAGGGACATCTAATTACAGTCGTGATGAAATACACGTTTTATACAGTGTTGACGGAGATAATTTTGAAGCTACAATGATTAAAAAATAATCAACAAAAAAGAGACCTAATGGCCTCTTTTTTGTTCTTCATAAATTTCAAATAATTTTATTGGATGTATTCCTTAGCTTTCTCAAGTGCTAATTCTAATCCAGCAGGATTTTTACCTCCAGCAGTTGCAAAGAAAGCCTGACCTCCTCCACCGCCGTTGATTTCCTTACCCAATTCTCTTACTATCTGACCTGCATTAAGTCCTTTTTGCTCTGCAAGATCTTTTGATATCATTATTGTAAGAATGGCTTTACCATTAACATCAGCGCCATAAACTTGGAACAAGTTTTCCTCTTCTCCATTTATCTCAAAAGCCAATGTTTTTATTGAATTAGCATCTAAATCTAGTTTTGCCGAAATAAATCTAGTACCATTAATTTCGATTATATTATTCTTAAGATTCTTCTTCAATTCATTAGCCTTCTCTTTTATCAATTCTTCTACTTGTTTTTTAAGTTTAGAATTTTCTTCTTGAAGAGCTACAATAGCTTTTACAGGATCTGTTTTTCCTTTCAGATGGCTTTGAATTTCTTCCAATTTCAGAAGTTGAGATCTAAAATAAGATCTTGCTTGTGAAGAAGTAATAGCCTCTATCCTTCTAATTCCTGATGCTATTGCTGTTTCTGAAATAATTTTCAATGTCCAAATTTCACTTGTATTACTTACATGTGTACCTCCACAAAGCTCAATTGAATCTCCGAATCTAATAGTCCTTACCTTATCTCCGTACTTTTCTCCGAAAAGAGCAATAGCACCTTCTGCTATAGCCTCTTCGGCAGTTGTTTCTCTATTTTCTACCAAAGGAATACGAGCGTGTATCAGATTGTGAACATGTTTCTCTATCTCATTAATTTCATCCTCTGTAAGTTTTGAATAATGAGAAAAATCAAAACGCAAAGAATTTGGCGATACATGCGAACCTTTTTGCTCTACGTGCTCTCCTAATACTTTTCGCAAAACATGATGCAACAAGTGAGTTGCTGAATGATTTGCTGTAGTTTGTTCCCTTAAATCTTTGTTTACCCTAGCTATAAACTTACCATTTATATTTTTAGGGAATTCTTTAGTATAATGAACTATTAGGTTGTTTTCTTTTTTTGTGTTTACTACATAAATAGTTTTCTGACCTAAATCTAGTACACCTCTATCTCCTACTTGACCTCCTCCTTCAGGATAAAAAGGAGTTTTATTTAATACCAATTGATAGAAAGTATCTTTTTTTGATTTAACCTTTCTGTATTTTGTAATAGAAACAACTGCTTCTAAAAAATCGTAACCAACAAATTCTGTTTCAACATCGTCTTTTAATACAACCCAATCATCAGCATCAATTTTAGATGCAGTTCTAGAACGCTCTTTTTGTTTTGCCATCTCAGCATTAAAGCCATCAATGTCTATTTCAAGATTGTTCTCTTTAAGAATCAATGCTGTTAAATCTATTGGGAATCCGTATGTATCGTAAAGTTCAAATACTTTAGGTCCATCAACTACTCCTGATTTAACCTCATTTACTATTTGGTCTATTCTTTTTAGTCCTAGTTCTAAAGTTCTAAGGAAAGATATTTCTTCCTCCTTAATTACGTTTCTTATTACTGATTTTTGTTTCACTATTTCAGGGAAATCACGTCCCATCTCCATTACCAAGATATTAACCAATTTATGCATAAATGGTTTCTTAATATCTAAAGTTGAGAATCCATAGCGAATAGCTCTTCTAAGAATACGTCTTATTACATAACCTGCTCCGTTATTAGATGGTAATTGTCCGTCAGCAATTGCAAAACTCACGGCTCTAATATGGTCTGCAATCACACGCATTGCAATATTCACCTCCTCAGAATCACCATATTGAAATCTAGTAAATTCGTCTATAACATTAATTATAGGAGTAAAAATATCTGTTTCGTAATTAGATTGTTTACCCTGTATAACCATTGCCAAACGCTCGAGCCCCATTCCTGTATCAACATGTTTTGAAGATAACTCTTCTAAACTCCCGTCTGCTTTACGATTGTATTCCATAAATACAAGGTTCCAAATCTCAATTACTTGAGGATGATCCTTATTTACAAGATCTTTGCCCGGCACTTTTGCTTTTTCTTCTTCAGAACGAATATCAACGTGAATTTCTGATGAAGGTCCACAAGGTCCTTGAGCTCCCATTTCCCAGAAATTATCTTTTTTATTTCCGCTAAGGATTCTGTCCTTATCTATATGTCTCAACCAAAAATCGTATGATTCCTGATCGAATTTTGTACCATCTTTTTCATCGCCTTCAAAAACAGTAACATATAGATTGTTCTTATCTATCTTGTAAACTTCCGTAAGTAATTCCCAAGCCCAAGCAATAGCCTCATTTTTGAAATAATCTCCAAAAGACCAGTTACCAAGCATCTCGAACATAGTGTGATGGTATGTATCTACTCCTACCTCCTCTAAATCGTTGTGTTTTCCTGAAACTCTCAAACATTTTTGAGTATCGGCAACTCTATTAGAAATAGGTATCCCGTTTCCTAAAAACAAGTCTTTAAACTGGTTCATCCCAGCATTTATAAACATCAAAGATGGATCGTCTTTTACAACTAAAGGTGCTGATGAAACGATTCTGTGCTGTTTTTTTTGGAAAAAATCCAAAAATGTCTTTCTTATTTCTTGAGCTTTCATTTAATCTAGTTCTTAAATTCAACCTATACACACTACCAAATACAATTCCCAATTCGACCGTACAACACTTATTTCTAGTAGTTTACAATTATTTAACATCTACTTATAGTATCGATAATACTCAGTTTAATCTAAAATGTTATCTTTGCGCCGCGAAAAAATGTATTTGTGCATGTATATGCAACTGCAAACATCGTGAAAAATTAGAAAAAAATTAAGACTTATGTCTAATAAACTAAAATATTATTTTGATTCTGATACCTTAAAATACCATCCTATAAAGAATGGTAAATGGTATAAGATTAAAAAAACAGCGACATTCTTATTAGCTTCATTTCTTTTTGGGCTTTTAAGTGTTGTTGTTATAGATCAGTTTGTTGAAACACCTAAAGAGAAAATCTTAAAAAGAGAGTTAAGCAATTTAAAATTGAATTACGATATTTTAAATCGTAAAATGGCTCAAGCAGAGGAGGTTTTAAAAGGAATACAGGACAGAGACGATAAACTTTATAGAGTTTATTTTGAAGCCGAGCCTATTCCTGATGATGTTAGAAACTCAGGTTTTGGAGGAATAAACAGATACAAGAAGCTTGAAGGATATAAGAATTCTGATTTAGTAATTGAAAGTAGCAAAAAGCTAGACATTCTTACTAAACGACTATATACTCAATCAAAATCGCTTGACGAGATAGTTGCTTTAGCTGAAAACAAAAAAGATTTGTTTCTACATATTCCTGCAATTCAACCAGTAGCCAATAAGAACTTAAAACGAATGGCTTCAGGATATGGATACAGAATGCACCCAATCCTTAAGTATAGAAAATTTCACGCGGGAATGGATTTTGCGGCTAAAATAGGAACACCTGTTTATGCTACAGGAGATGGTGTTGTTGTAAAACGATCATCAACAGGAGGATATGGAAATCATTTGGTGATTGATCATGGTTATGGCTACGAAACTCTTTATGGCCACATGAGTAAATTCAATGTAAAAAAAGGACAAAAAGTAAAACGTGGTGAAATAATTGGATTTGTTGGAAACACTGGATTATCTAGTGGTCCGCACCTTCACTACGAAGTACACAAAAATAAAAAGGTAGTAAATCCTGTAAATTATTATTACAACGATTTAACATCCGATGAATATGATATTCTATTGAAAATGTCTCAAGTAGAAAATCAATCTATGGACTAA
>CAZIYK010000030.1:0-7926 GCA_964543445.1 uncultured Flavobacteriales bacterium | reverse complement strand
TGAATATGATATTCTATTGAAAATGTCTCAAGTAGAAAATCAATCTATGGACTAATACCAAATGTACATCAAAATAACATATTCTTTCTTTGTCTTTAATGATTCTACTTCATTAGAAAAACACTCGTATAGCTAGGCTATGCTCGATTTTTAAAACTTGTATAATCAATAAATACTTTGAAAATTATAGGTCATTTTGAAATCCAATTGGTATAAGATTTAATTCTTAATTAACAGCGCTATTTTCATCTGAATTTAGCGCTGTTTTTTTATATTCGCATTACAATTAAATTTTCACTGATGATACTAAATTTGCCAGACAGAGACCATTATTCTATTGGAGAAGTAGCCAAAGCATTTAATGTAAATACCTCTTTAATTAGGTATTGGCAAAGTGAGTTTGATATTCTGAATCCTAAAAAAGATAAACGAGGACAAAGACGATTTGAAGAAAAAGATGTTGAAAACCTAAAACTCATATATTCATTAGTAAAAGAACAAGGATTTACTCTAGAAGGAGCTAAGGAATATTTCAAAAAAAGACTTCATAAATTAGAATATAAACAAGAAGTTATAAACAAACTTGAAGCCATAAAAGCTGAACTCCTAAATATAAAAGCTGAGCTATAAGATACTATCTATATTCTCAATAGAGAGACGACTAATATACTAGTAGTCCTCGTGCTTTTTATAATTTTTCATCTGCTGAGTTGGTTCAATGATATCATAATCTTTCCATAGACTATCATCGAACTGTTTTACAAAAATTGGTTTTATAAATTGTGGTTCCTTGAAGTCATCAAACTGCTTATCAGAAATTTTAGCATCATCCATTATCATCAGCTCAAATGACTCTTCCATATCTGCTTTCAGAATAAATCTAATTTTAACTTCTTCCATTTTCTTATCGAACAGGAATCTTTTTCTTTTTTTCTGTAAGGCGAATTTTCTATCAATTGTTACATAATATTTCGTTTTCTGAGAACTATACTTAAGAGCGTAATTGTCTTCTTTTTTCTCAAAATAAATAGATCCCTTGAAATATTTTTCGGCATATCCTATACCCAAAACATTAAAACTGGTGCCTTTTTTATTAGGGGCATACTCAAAATCGGCTCTTATTAATGCGTAAGTATCAGTAGAAACATACATTCTACCATTATAAATTCCATTTTTCTTCGCTGAAAAATCTATCACATAAACATACTCATTGTTTATTCGAATACCTCCTGCAACAGTATAATCGTATCGTTTTGGACTATACAGAAACTCCCATTTATTCTCATCAGTCATTTTACTAAATCCTAACTGTTCTTTAATTGACGTAGCATAAATAGATAAATTCCTATCATCGTCGGTCAACGAATCTTCTTTGGGTACACCTCCGTTTTCGCCTTCTGCAACTTTAACACTAAAAATACCTGTTTTCAATTTCCAATATTCATCACTTTTGGTGTTGCTCAAAGCCTTATTAAATATTTCTTCTACCCTATCTAACTCTGTTACATCTTTTTCTTTTAGAGAAACCATTTTAATAGGGTCAACTTTAATGTCTTTATCGCCTTTAACATATAGATTGCAAAGAAAATCAACGTACGATATTGTATTTCTTGGCACATTATCGCAAGCTTTATCTATCATCTCCTTATTTAAGCCATCTAAAGAACTTTTCCTCAAATCCATTGAAAATTCATCAATTATTGAATTATCTCTGCTACGAATAAAAACTTCTTTTTTACTTGGAGAGCTAGAATAATTAGACTTCAAATTTTCTACCACTTTATCAACAATATCTCTCGCATCAGGTTCGTTAGCAAAAACAACCATTTCGTTAAGAGAAATAATATCTTCTTGTAAAGAAATATTAGGTTCATTCAGTAAATCAGCAATACTTTTAGATACAGTTTTATATCCAATAAATTGGAATGAAACAGTATCTAACTTACTTAACCCAGAAATATTAATAGAATAATTTCCTAATTCATTACTTACTGTACCCCTATTAGTTTTTGGAATAAAAACAGAAGCATATGGCAATGGCTCATTTTTATCTAAATCGAAAATAAAACCGCTTACATCAGTAACAATAGTGCTATCTGAAGTTATGGTATTTCTTTCATTATCATTTACTCCATCAACCTGTGCATTTGATGAAATTGCAAACAACGTAAGTAGCATTACAAATGCAACCTGAAAACTTCTTTTCGATATTAAACTAGCCATCTTAAAAAAATTACAATTAGTAAAATTTACTCAGAATATCTTATCCACTTCCAAATCTCTGAATACGTAGGTTTCTTACCATACATAAGTATTCCTATTCTATAAATTTTTGACGCAAAAAGCGTTGTGAGAATAAATCCTAAAATCAATAATGCCATTGATAATAAAATTTCCCAAGTAGGTACATCAAAAGGAATACGAGCCATCATTACTATAGGTGATGTTAGCGGAATCATTGATAACCAAAATGCTACAGGTCCATTAGGATTTTCTAAAACCATTGTTCCAGAATACATTGCTATGATTAATGGCAATGTTATAGGCAACATAAACTGTTGCGTGTCTGTTTCTGAATCTACAGCCGAACCTATTGCAGCAAATAATGCACTATAAAGCAAGTACCCTCCTAAAAAGAAGAAAATAAATGCTCCTATAATAGAAACAAAATCTATCTGAAAAATTGATTCTACTAGCATATGCATATTATTTGTTGCTTCAATATTTGTTTCCGAAATCATTTCTCCGGTAGGAGCACCAATCCCAAAATAACTTTTTGCAAATGAGAAAATAACATACGATAATATTGACCACAAGGCAAACTGTGTAAGGCCAACCATAGCAGAACCAAGTATTTTACCCATCATCAATTCGAAAGGCTTAACAGAAGATATTATAACCTCAATAATCCTATTTGTTTTTTCTTCTATCACAGATTTCATCACCTGAACTCCGTACATAAAAATAAACATATAGATAAGAATTCCTGCAAATGCTCCTATCGCAACTTCAACACCTACCGATTTAGAATCTTTAAGTTCTCCATTGTAATTAATATACCGCATGGATACTGGTATGTCTGCCTTATCAACGATTTCATTGCTGGTTCCTAATTCTACAAGCTTAAGCTCCCTAACTTTATCTCTTATTTTGTTTTTTATTGTCCTTGTAATAGAAACAGAAGGGGTCTCATCAGATAAAAACTCAACAGAAGTCGCTATTTTTTCAAGATTATTCTCCTTAAATGGTATATATATTATTCCATAATAAGAATTTGATTTCACATCTTCTATCGCCTGTCGCAAGCCTGTAGTTGGCACGTACACGTAATTAGTTTCTGCATCATTTTTGAAAACATCTAAAAACATAGATGTTTCATCGTACACAGCAATTGTTTTATCGTTTTTATTAACACTTGCTAGAAAAGCAATTATCCCGAAAACACCAACAAATAACAATGGTCCAAGAATAGTCATGACAACAAAAGATTTTCTTTTAACCCTTGACATGTACTCTCGTTCTATGATTAACTTTATTTTATCTAAACTCATTATTCAAGTGATTTTTCTACGTAGTTAATAAATATCTCATTTATACTTGGAATACTCTCTGAGAAACGGTGTAATTCTCCAATAGTCATAAAACGTTTTAGCGCTTCTTGAGAATCAATATTGCTGATGATTTTTAATGTTAAATCCAATTGATCACTAAAATATGGATTAGTTTTTTTGTCAATAACTTTTATAAAATCTTCCATCTCCCCTATTCCACCGAAATCATCTTTATTGATAGTAACTTCGTACTTATTATCTCTGTGATCTCTTTTTATATCGGAAAGTTTGCCTTCTAAAACTATTTTAGAGTTATCTATCAAACAGATATTATCACACATTTCTTCAACAGACTCCATTCTATGAGTAGAAAACAAAATAGTAGCTCCTTTATCTTTTAAACCAAGTATTTCGTCTTTAATAATCTCGGCATTTACAGGATCAAAACCACTAAAAGGCTCATCGAAAATAAGTAATTTTGGTTCGTGCAGAACGGTTACAATAAATTGAACTTTCTGAGCCATCCCTTTTGAAAGCTCATCTATACGTTTATTCCACCAACTAGAAATTTCAAATTTATCGAACCAATATCTCAACTTTTCAATAGCATCTTGCTTACTCATACCTTTAAGCCTAGCTAGATATATGGCTTGTTCTCCAACTTTCATATTTCTATAAAGACCTCTCTCTTCAGGCATATATCCAATCTGAGAAATATGATGTGGCTGTAACTTTTCGCCATCAAAAATTATTTCTCCCGAATCGGCAGCTATAATCTGATTAATTATCCTAATCAAAGTAGTTTTCCCAGCTCCGTTTGGACCAAGTAAACCAAATACACTTCCTTTTTCTACATCAAGAGTAATATTATCTAATGCTCTTTTTGTACGATATGTCTTTGTTATATTTTTTGCTTGAATTAAATACATTTAGTAAATATTATAGAGATTAATCCGTTTTTAAAAATACTACAAAAAGAATGTGCATTCATAATTTATGGAATAAATTTCGCGAAAATCTTTTATAATCTAAAGGAAAATAAAAAAACCAAGCACTTGATACTAATCTGAAAGAAAAATCAATTCTAATTTTTTTTGCAAAAAAAAAGAGAGAACCGAAGTCCTCTCTTTAAATATATTATGTGTTCTCTTAAAAAATTATAGAGAAGCCATGTGCTCAAGTAATTCAACAACTTTAGTTGAATATCCCATTTCGTTGTCATACCAAGATACAACCTTAACAAATTTATCGTTAAGTGCAATACCTGCTTTAGCATCGAAAGTAGAAGTGTGAGTAGCACCAACAAAGTCTTGAGATACAACATCATCTTCAGTATAAGCTAAAACTCCTTCCATTGTAGTCTCAGAAGCTAATTTCATAGCAGCTTTGATTTCCTCGTAAGTAGCAGCTTTTTCTAACTTAACAGTTAAATCAACAACAGATACGTCAGCAGTTGGTACACGGAAAGCCATTCCAGTAAGTACTCCATTTAATGAAGGAATTACTTTACCTACAGCTTTAGCAGCACCAGTTGAAGAAGGAATAATGTTGTTTACAGCAGAACGTCCACCTCTCCAGTCTTTCATTGAAGGACCATCAACAGTTTTTTGAGTTGCTGTAGCAGCGTGTACAGTAGTCATAAGACCTTCAGCAATACCGAAGTTATCATGAAGAACTTTAGCTATTGGAGCTAAACAGTTAGTTGTACAAGAAGCGTTAGAAACAATTGTATCTTCAGCAGTAAGTTCAGTGTGGTTAACTCCCATTACAAACATTGGAGTATCATCTTTAGATGGAGCAGACATAACTACTTTCTTAGCTCCAGCCTCGATGTGTTTCTGAGCACCTTCTTTAGTTAAGAAAATACCAGTTGACTCAACTACATATTCTGCACCAATTTCTCCCCATTTAAGATCTGCAGGATTTCTCTCAGCAGTAACACGGATTACATTTCCGTTTACAACTAAGTTACCATCTTTTACTTCAACAGTTCCATCAAATCTTCCGTGTACTGAATCATATTTCAACATGTAAGCCATGTAATCAACGTCAATAAGGTCGTTAATACCTACTACTTGTACGTTTTCTCTTTGAGTTGCAGCACGAAAAACTAATCTACCAATTCTTCCAAAACCGTTAATACCTACTTTAATTGTTCCCATTTTATATTTATTTAAAAAATCATTTATTTTTTGACTGTGCAAATGTACGAAATTTTCTACATAGTGTCACAAATACACTTGCAAATATTTTATACTGACATTATATCAGCTACTCTCAATAATTCCTTATCGATTTCGTTGTGTTCTTTAATTGCTTTTTCTAAAGGTGTTGTCTCTACTTTATTATTGATAACACCTACCATTATATTGTTCTGTCCATCTAAAAGACATTCAACAGCGGCTACTCCTAATCTACTAGCAAGTACTCTATCAACAACTGTTGGAGAACCTCCACGTTGCATATGTCCTAATACAGATACTTTAACTTCGTAACCTTCAAATGTATCTTCTACATATTGAGCTAGTTCAAAAACATCTTTTCCACTCTTCTCTCCTTCTGCAACAACAACAATACTTGATGATTTACCTGAACGAGAAGAAACTTTAAGAGATTCTACCAATCTATCTAAACCTAAATTTTCTTCAGGTATAAGAATTTCTTCTGCTCCACCAGCAATACCAGTGTTAAGAGCAATAAATCCAGCATCACGCCCCATTACTTCAATAAAGAAAAGTCTGTTGTGTGAAGATGCAGTATCTCTAATTTTATCTATTGCTTCTACTACAGTATTCATTGCAGTATCATAACCTAAAGTAAGGTCACTACCATATATATCATTATCAATTGTTCCAGGAATTCCAACTACAGGCACACCGTGCTCTTTCTGAAATAACATAGCTCCAGTAAAAGAACCATCTCCTCCTATAACTACTAATGCATCTAGTCCTTCTTCTTTGAAATTATCGAATGCTTTCTTACGACCTTCAACTGTTTTAAACTCAAGAGAACGAGCCGACTTAAGAATTGTTCCTCCTCTATTAATAATATTACTAACAGAACGAGCATTTAATGTTTCGAATTGACCTTCTATCAACCCCTGATATCCTTGTATAACACCAACACATTCTACATTGTAGTAAGAGCAAGTTCTAACTACTGATCTAATTGCAGCATTCATTCCAGGAGCATCACCTCCAGATGTCAAAACTCCTATTTTTTTGATTTTTCCCATTTACAGTATAAATTATTTCCTAAACCCTCTTCTCAAATAATAACATCGTCGAAGAGAACTGTATTTCAACTTTTGCGGATGCTAAAATAATCATTTTATCTTTCTTACACCTCGCAAATTGTTAATATTTCAATGCAAATTTAAACTATTTTACAAAGTGTACAACAAACACTTTATTTTTATTACATTTACACGTTATTATTTAACATTGAGGTAATATTGCAGACACATTTCCAGCATAAAACTCAAGAAATAATTATTATAATTTTTTTAACTTATTGTAGGTATTACATATATAAAAATAGAAATATATTTGTGCCACAACAACGATATAAATTAAGATGGACAATAATTTACAATCTCAGCTAGATGTTTCAGTAGATTGTGTTGTATTCGGATTTCACAACAACAAACTACGTGTACTAGTTATAGAACAAGAAAACTTAACTAAAAGAGATGTACCTAGATATGCATTACCGGGAGACCTTGTAATGCCAGATGAACATATTGATCACGCTGCCGAAAGAATACTTTTTGAACTTACAAACCTAAAAGGAATTTACCTCGAACAGTTCCATACTTTTGGCAACCCTAATAGAGTTTTTAAAGAAGAAGATCTTAAATGGCTCAATCAGATAAGAAAGAACCCTAATGCTAGAGTTATAACTATAGCATACTATGCATTAGTAAAAATGGAAGATTACACTCCATCCCCTTCTTCTTATGCCGAAAAAGCTGAATGGAAAGATATAGACGAAGTACCAGATTTAGTTTTTGATCACAACAAGATACTAAGAACAGCTCTAAAAAAATTGCGTAAAGAAGTAGAGAATCACAATGTAGGATTTGAATTGCTTCCCGAAAAATTCACTTTAGGACAGCTACAACAATTATACGAAGTAATTCTTGACACAGAGCTAGACAAGCGTAATTTCAGAAAAACCATAAAGAAGATGGATAGTGTTTTGGCTTTAGATGAGAAACAAAAAGGAGTACTACACAAACCGGCTCAACTATATACTTATATAGGAAAAAGGAAAGAAGTAGATTAGACTTAAATTAATTATTACTCCATTAATATAATTACCTAAGGATACCATTTATTTGATATCCTTTTTTATTTTTGGCAATATTTGAAAA
>CAZIYK010000029.1:0-12162 GCA_964543445.1 uncultured Flavobacteriales bacterium | reverse complement strand
GGTACTATCTCGAATTTCTTAATTTGTTCCCACTTACCAAATCCTTTGTTCTTCTCGTCAATTTCTTGCTGAATTCTAGCTATTACTTCAGGATTTTGTGCGACCATATCGTTAGTGTTGCATGGTTTTATGTTCTTTCTTCTACACCATTCTTTTACAAATGCAAAGTCAACTTGAATTAGTGCTGCAGGCATTTTTTCTCCTTCGCCAATAACCATTATTTGCTCTATAAATCTAGATTCTTTAAAAGCATTTTCTAAAACAGCAGGAGCTACATATTTACCTCCCGAAGTTTTAAACATTTCTTTTTTTCTATCAGTTATTCTCAAGAATCCATCATCGTCTATTTCTCCAATGTCTCCTGTGTGGAAATAACCGTTTTCGTCTATTACTTCTTTTGTTTTTTCTTCATCCTTGTAGTAGCCCAACATTACATTAGGACCTTTAACTAGTATTTCTCCATCCTCAGCTATTTTAACTTCTACCCCGTCTAACGGCGTACCTACAGTACCTGCTTTCCATCCATTATTTTCCCAATAGTTAACATTAATTACAGGAGATGTTTCACTTAAACCATAACCTTCGGCAACAATAATTCCCGCAGCGGTAAATACTTTTTGCAAGCGTTGTTGAAGAGGAGCACTACCCGAAATTATAATTTTCAGGTTACCTCCTAAAGCCTCTTTCCATTTTGAAAAAATTAATTTTCTAGCAATAGCCAATTTAAATTCATACCAAGCACCTTTTGCTCCGTATGGCTCATATTCCATACCCAATTCTACTGCCCAGAAAAATAATTTCTTTTTAATTCCTTTTAAATCTGTTCCTTTGGCGTAAATCTTATCGTATACCTTTTCTAATAAACGAGGTACAGCAGTCATAACCTGTGGTTTTACCTCTTTAAGATTTTTTGAAATCAAATCCATCGACTCGGCAAAATATATTGAAATACCTGAATACTGATACATATACAAAACCATACGTTCGAATACGTGACAAACAGGTAAGAAACTCAATGCTTTTGTACCTAGAACTGAAGGTGGTAAACGATGATAAGAAGCAATAGCATTTGATAGCATATTGTTATGACTAAGCATTACACCTTTAGGACGGCCTGTTGTTCCTGAAGTATAAACAATTGTAGCAATATCATTTGGTTTTATTGTTTCTTTGATTTTTTCTACTTCATCCTGATTACTCTCGTCAGAACCTAACTTCAACACTGTCTTCCAATTTGCAGCATCTGGAATAAGATTAAAAGAAAACACTTCTTTTAAAGTAGGAACATCTTTTTCTACAGCTTTAACCTTTAAATATATTTCTTCGCAAGAAACAAAGCAGTACTTAATTTCAGAATGATTGAAAATATACTTGTAATCGTCATAACTTATGTTTGGGTAAACAGGAACTCCAATAGCGCCAATCTGCATAATTCCCATATCCATCATATTCCACTCATGACGGTTGTTTGATATCAATGCTACTTTATCGCCAGGTTTTACTCCTAGTCGCAATAATCCTCTACTAACAGTATCTATATATTCGATATATTGTTCGGTTGAGAATATGTCCCATGTGCCATATTTGTAACTTTTAGAGGCTAAGCATACTTCTTGAGGATTAGTTTCTAATTGATAATGAGGAATATCAAAAAGGCGTGTTACTGGAATTGACATACTAATAATGTTTATTGGTTAATGGTTTATACAATTTAAAAAATAATTTGTTAATTCTTAAATAATCAAATAGATAAATTAAGAATACATTTCTTCAATATCGTCTTTGTACATTTCTAACAAAACTTTTCTTTTTAGCTTTAACGTTTGGCTTAGGTGTCCATCGTTTACAGTCCAAACATCTGGTACGAGTTTAAACTTTTTAATTTGTTCCCAATGACCAAATTTTTGGTTTTTAAGATCGATTTCTTCACCAATCTTTTTTATTACCCTTTCGTTGCTAATTATATCTTTATCGTTTGATATTGTAATGTTTTTTCTTCTACACCATTCTCTCACAAAAGCAAAATCTACTTGTACTAAGGCTACAGGCATTTTTCTACCTTCGCCCACAACCATTACTTGCTCTATAAAACGAGATTCTTTCATGGCATTTTCTATTACAGCAGGAGCAATATATTTTCCTCCTGAAGTTTTGAACATTTCATTCTTTCTATCTGTTATTTTCAGAAAGCCATCTTCGTCCAATATGCCTATATCATTTGTTTTGAAATAGCCATCATCAGTGAAACATTCTTTGGTGAGTTCATCGTTTTTGTAATATCCTTTCATTACAATAGGTCCACGGATAAGTATTTCGCCATCATCGGCTATTTTCACTTCAATATTTGGGGCAGGGCGTCCAACGGTTCCTATTTTCATATTTCCGTTTTTCATTCCATTAACCGAAATAACAGGAGATGTTTCCGACATTCCATAACCTTCCATTATTGTAATTCCTGCAGCGCTAAAAACTCTAGCCAAACGCTCTTGCAAAGCAGCTCCACCTACTACAATATTATCTAATTCGCCACCCATGCTTTGTTTCCATTTTTTGAAAACAAATTTTCTTGCTATAGACAATTTATACTCGTACCACTTACCATTGGCTCCGTAAGGTTCGTACTTAAATCCTAAATTTAGAGCCCAAAAGAAAAACAATCGTTTTATTCCTTTGAGTTCCAATCCTGTTGCGTAAATCTTGTCGTAAACTTTTTCGAGCAATCGAGGAACTACTGTCATAACATTGGGCTTTACCTCTAGAAGATTTTTTCCCATGGCTTCAATTGATTCCGCATAATAAACAGAAACTCCGTGATAAGAATAATAGTAAACAAGCAAACGTTCGAAAGCATGACTCATTGGCAAAAAACTCAAAGCTTTGCCACCGGGAGGAACGGGCATTATAGGGCTATGGCCAATAACATCAGATACAATATTGTTGTGAGTAAGCATTACTCCTTTGGGTTTTCCCGTTGTCCCAGATGTATAAATTATGGTTGCTAAATCTTCTGATTTTACATTTTCTTTTAATTTATCTAATTCATCATCAAGGTCAGTTTTTTTGTAAATCAATCTAGACCAATGCTTTGATGAAGGAATATTGTTGAAAGAGTAGATGTCTTCAAATACATCTAGTTTATCTCTAAACGATTGTATTTTGTCGAAAATATCTTCCGATGACACAAAACAATATTTTATTTCGGAATGCTTGAAAATGTAGAGATAATCATCAGCTGAAATAGTTGGATATATAGGAATATTAACAGCACCAAGTTGTAAAACAGCAAAATCAATTATATTCCACTCAGTACGATTGTTTGATATTATCGCAATCCTATCTCCAGCTTTCACACCAATATCAATCAACCCTTTACTAACTTGGTTTACTACTTTTATAAAATCAGCAGTACTAGTTTCGTCCCAAGTCCTGTGTCCAATACTTTTAGATACATATGCATTTTGCAATGGATATTTATTTAGCTGATAATATGGTATGTCGAAAATTCTACTTATTTCTTCCTTCATGAAATATTGCCGTTATTGATTGCTCGTTCAATTTGTTTTCAAAGTTACTTTTTTAAAGATAAAACTTTAAGTTTAATATCTATATCTTTATTTCTTCATTAAGAGAATGTATATTAGCAAAATATAATTTTATTACAGATTTTTATAAGATATTCATGGCCGATTTACAGAAAACATCACGTCAATTTCAAACTATTTTAGACAAATGTGCTTCGCTATTCGAGAAAAAATTAGAGGATTATGGTCCTGCATGGCGAATTTTAAGATTACCATCGTTAACCGATCAAATCTTCATAAAAGCTAATAGAATTAGGAGTATACAAAATAATGCTATCCAGAAAATTGACGAATCTGAAGAAGGTGAATTTATAGCGATTGTAAATTATTCTGCAATTGCATTAATTCAAATTAACGAAGGTGTAGCCGATACTGTGGATATGGATTCAAAGAAGGCTTTTGGTCTTTACAAAGAAGCTCTTCAGACTGCAAAAAAATTAATGGAAGATAAAAATCACGATTATGGCGAAGCTTGGCGCGACATGCGTATCAGCTCACTTACCGATTTAATTCTTCAGAAAATATTGCGTGTAAAACAGATTGAAGACAATATGGGAGTTACTCAAGTTTCGGAAGGAATTGATGCAAACTACTTAGATATGCTAAACTATGCTGTTTTTGCTCTTATCCACATGGAAGAAGCTAGAAATCCTGATTTTTAAGTGCCTAAAGTTAAGGAGTACTTAAAGTTAAAAAGTGTTGTTGTATAATTATTGTTTTGGTTGTCGTCATTTCGACCGCCTGCCTGACTGGCAAGGCAGGGAGCTTTGTGGAGCCCGCTTAGCCATCGAGGCTAGTGGAGAAATCTTTTCTCTTTATAGAAGAGACCTTTCGACTTCCTTCCTTGCTAGTCAGGCGCTCAAGGTGACGGTTCCTAAAATAAGAACTAATTAACTTATTAACTCTAAGTATTCAAAGTACTCCAAGTATTCTAAGTACTCAAACCCATCAAGTAATAAAACATGACAAAATCTCTACAATATACGCTCGGTACCATCCTTATAATTTCGGGGATGATAAAGCTCAACGATCCTTTAGGTTTTGCATATAAATTAGAAGAATATTACTCTGCTGATGTGCTTGATATTCCATCGCTTATAAAATACGCTGGAATAAATGGTTTTATGGTTTCGTTAGCTGAAGTAATGTTGGGTGCTGGAATTATTGTAGGCAGATACATTAAGCAAACTCTTATTTTGTCAATATTGATGTTTGTGTTTTTTGGATTTCTTACTTTCTATTCTGCTTATTTCAATAAGGTAACAGATTGTGGATGTTTTGGCGATGCTATACATTTTACTCCTTGGCAGTCTTTTGCAAAAGACATGCTTTTGATGTTGATGACTATAATTTTGTGGTTCAAACGAAAAGAGATAAAACCTAAAAAATACGCTTTGCTTTTTCAAGCATCGGTTATGGCACTAGGAAGTGCTATTGCTTTATATTCTATAACTCATATACCTATTATAGATTTTCGTCCTTATAAAATTGGAACAGATATAGCCAAGGCAATGGAAATACCCGAAGGTGCAAAACAAGATGTTTATACCTACAAATGGTTTTACAAAGTTAATGGCGAAGTGAAGGAATTTTCAACAGAAGATAAACCTTGGGATATTGAAGGAGCTGAATTCGTAAAAAGAGAAACAGATTTAGTTAGCAAAGGATATGTTCCTCCTATTCACGATTTCGAATTGATTAAAGACAACGAAGATTATACTGATGAAATACTATCAAAAGAAAACGTACTCTGCATAATTTCGGTAGATCTAAATTTAAAAGATGAAGATATTTCTAAACTGAAAAACATTATTTCGAAAGAAAAAGATGTAATAGTAATTTCGCCATCACCAGAAAAAGTAATTTCGGAATTTAAGAAGAAACTTGGATTTGATATTGATGTTTACAGTATTGACGATACTACTTGTAAGACAATAATCAGGACTAATCCTGGAATAGTTAGACTTAAAAAAGGAGTTATTACAGAAAAATACGCATTATAAAAATTTATTATGGAGACAATAGCAAAAGAAAAATATACTGAAACATTAGAAAATCTAGTTTCAGAAAAATCAAAAACAGAAGTAGA
The DNA here is from genome assembly GCA_964543445.1 of uncultured Flavobacteriales bacterium. Lineage (GTDB taxonomy): Bacteria > Bacteroidota > Bacteroidia > Flavobacteriales > JADGDT01 > JADGDT01. The sequence continues at coordinate 6,492 of CAZIYK010000029.1, read as the reverse complement.
AATAACTACTTTCGATTTTGAAACCATTAAAGGTATAGTAACTAAATTTTATTTAGACGAATACAATCAAGCAACTGTGGTTGTAGAAGATCAAGAAAATAAGTTTGAAATAGAAATTGATTTTATTCGCGATTTAATAGTGATGAGTTAGATAAATCTAAGCTCTTTCTACTTGCAATTTAGGTTTGATAATTACAAAGTAATATCTAACCAAAATGGCAAAAGAAATTAGATCGGCAAATACTTGTCCCCACACAATATTTATATCTGTGCCAAAATATTTATTGGCATAAAATATAGCGCCAACAAAAGGTATAAAGAAGATAAATTGACGACTTATACCTACCATCAATGAAGCCAATTTCTTATTAAACATCTGAAGAGCATCGCTACCATGAACAATTATTCCTACTACAGGGAAAGACAATGCAAGAGTTCGTAAAATTTCTACTCCTATTTCTACCGTTTCTTTCTCTGTGAAATAAACATCCATTATGTCGTAAGCATAAATGTAAACTGCAATACTATAAACCGTAAAGATTAAGAACGATATTAGAAATGTTGTATTTATAGCTTTCATACTCCTTTTGTAATCTTTTGCTCCATAACTATATCCTAGCAAAGGCATCATTCCTGCATTCAATCCATAGGTTATAAATAATGCAACTGTGAAAATATCCGTAGCCACACCCCAACCAGCTACAATTCTAGAAGAAATTAAAGATGCAAACAGATTGAATATAGTGATAGATAAAAGAGTTGAGATTTGTTTTCCGAAACTAGGTAATCCTAAACTCAATACTTCTTTTGAGGTTTCTAATGAGAAATATTCTATCGCAGATTTTGTATCTTCTCTTTTTTTATCGTTCCATTCAATATAGAAAACTATTAAAAGGAAAATCATAGAAACTGTAAATCCGAGTACAGTTGCCAAGCCTATACCCGCAATTCCCATAGAAGTATAATTAATTACATAATAGTCTAAACACGCGTTTACAATGGCAGTCATCATTGTTGCTATTGTGGGAATTATAGAATATCCCAAACTGCGTAAAACAAAATTTAGACTTAGCATTGTAACCATAGGAATAGCTGTGAAGCTAATAACTTGTAGATACGTATTTGCTAAGGAAATAACTTCGGGAGTAATTTTACTAGAAGCACTAATAGTAAATATTGAAAGAATCTGTTCGCTAAAGGTGTACAGTAATATATTCAGAAACAAACCTCCGATGAGAGACAAAGCAAGGATAGAAATTTTACCTCTATTTACTTTATCAATGTCGTTATTGCCATTTGCTACAGAAACATAAACCATTCCTCCCAAGCTCAATAACATTGCTACTGACATTATTAGAAATGATATTCCAAAAACTAGGGCTACAGCTTCAACATTTTCTATACCTAATACAGAGATGAAATATTTGTCTAAAACACCATAAATACCTTCGGCAACCATAGATATAATTCCTAATCCTCCTAAATAAAAGAGGACTTTGCTCACAGGTGCTTTAGATAAAAAATCGTTGTTAGACATAATTATTTATTTGCGGCAAAACTAATTAATTAAAATTGAAAATTTTTTCCTTGAATTAAAAAAACACCTATCCGAGTTGAATAGGTGTTTAGAGTGTATGTCGTGTATTTGTTTCTTAAAACTGGAATTCCATCTGTATTCTTGCAATATACATTGGATCACGAGTTAATTCGTCCCTGTAAGTAATATCAGCTTGAATTTTGAATTCCTGACCGATAATAAATTTATTTATACCAAAAGTGTACTCCGTAATTTTATTACCAATGTCAGTAGTCCTTGGTTCAGTGAAGGCATAACGACCTAAAATTTCCCAATTATTTTTAAAGACATAACCTGTTTGAGCATTTGCACCATATCCTGAATAATATGAATTTATAGGAACTCCTGAAGAGTCGTAAATTGTTTCAATACCACTACTTACCGATCTTGTACCTCCTTCAACTAGAAACGAATAACCACTGTACTTAAATAATAGGTCTCCACCATAGTTAACCAAATCTGCTTCTCTATCTACAATATCACCTATTTGACCTTTTGTTTTGTATGCTCCTTGATTTAAACTTCCGTAAAAAGCAAAAGACAATTTTGGAGATTCCTCACGATACAAATCAGATCCTAAATAATCGTTGTTTCTAGTAAATTTACCCATAGGCAAAACTTCCAATTTACCTGTATAAGTTAGTCCTGTAGATTTCTTCTGATTCTGAATACCATTACCTGAAGTAACAGCGTAAATATCTCTAATAAGAACTTTTCCTATATAAAAGCTGTGGTGCAATTGAATACCTATATCTCTATCTAAGTTGTAATACTTATTATAGATAGAACGATCAACTGTCTGCATGTCACCTGAAGAAACAACACGTTCCCTGTTTCCTGGTAGCTTTGTTTGACCAAACCAAAAATCAAAATTTCCTTTTCGGTATTTAATTACAGCATCACGCACATAACCTTTTACCACATCGTACTCAATTTTGTATCGTAAATCTTTGTTTAGGAAATATCCATCGAATTTCAAACGAGATCTTTTAACTTTTGCTTCATTTACAAATAGGTCAGTAGCTGGAGTGTTTTCAAAGTCCCATCTTACTTGTATTCTAGTCCTAAAACGTAAGTAGAAAGAATCATCAGCGTTATTAATTCTGATTCCTTTTCCTATTCCTCCTCCTTCGTATTTTATTTGTGCTGAAATACTAGTAGTAAATAGCAAGATTAGTAATACAAAAGAAATTTTTAATACTTTCATTTTATATATTTATTTTGAGTTAAGTGTCGGCAAAGTTATAATTATGAGTGAGTTATGAGTATGTTAGTATGTTAACTTATTGTAATTAAATTTTATTATTAGTGTTAAGTTGCCCTTAAAAAAGGGTTTCAAGGATATAAATGAACCGCATAAATCAACTGCTATTCATTAGGATTTAAGCACAAAAAAACCTCGCTATACAATAACGAGGTTTCTTTATATCTTAAAAAGCTATTATTACTTTGCTTCTTCAGCTTTCAATAATTCTTTTTCAATAACCTGAATCAAAGACTCTTTTGGAAGAGCACCTGGTTGCATCATTGGTTGACCATTTTTAGGAATGAAAAGAATAGATGGAATAGAACGAATTCCGAATACAGCAGATAATTCTTGCTCAGCTTCAGTATCTACTTTGTAGATATTGATTTTACCTGCATACTCATCAGAAAGCTCTTCTAATATTGGAGCTACCATTTTACATGGTCCACACCAATCAGCATAAAAATCAACGATAGCAGGAAGCTCTCCTTGAAAATCCCATTCTTGCTTAGTTGTGTAATCAAACACATCTTTCTTAAATCCCTCTGTTGTTAACTTAATTGTAGGCATAATAATTTATTTTTATTAATATTTTATTCCTTGTTTTTTTAATCGATGCAAATGTACGATACCAAATCGCCTCTAAAGCTATATTTGTTACTTAAGGTTTGTTTTTATGATAAACTGTAATTTGTAACGCGTAAACAAGTGTAAGTGTTTGTGTTTTAGTTGTTTAACTAATAAAGCTTTGCTAAATCCAATCCGCCTAAATTGCCTGAGGACATAAATAAAGCTACTTGAACATCAGATAATTGCTTATTTACATAATTTTTAAGTTCGTCAGCGTCGTCAAAAAACAATAAATCATCTTTAGCGAAAGCTTCTTTTATCTGATTCTCAGTTATTGGTTTCATTCTTTTATTTTCTACAATAACTTTATCTACATATACCACAGGATTAGAAACAGTATCTAAACTACCTTTATATTGCTTCAAAAATTCAGGATTAAGACTGCTATATGTGTGAAGTTCTAGTACCACAAGCTTCTTTTTGTCTGCAAATCTCTCGCTTATTGCTGATACACTTGCAGAAACTTTCGATGGCGAGTGTGCAAAATCTTTATAAACAATATGATTGTCATCGGAATAAACTTCCTCTAATCTACGAGATGCTCCTTTAAAAGTTGAGATAGATTCGTAAAACTCTTTTTCGCTAACACCCATTTGCATACAAAGTACTTTTGCACCTTCAATATTTTGCAAATTGTGTTTGCCAAATACTTCTAATTTATACTCTCCGATATCAGAAATAAGAATATAATTTCCATTTTCTATTTTATATTTCGGTGTAGAGTAGGGGATGAATTTTATTTTGGATTTAGAATTTTCTACAAGAGATACAATGTTTTCATCCTCGGTGTTATATGCCAATACACCACCTTCTTCAATTTTTTCTATAAAAATTCTAAACTGATCTATATAGTTTTCGAAAGTTGGAAATACATTTATATGATCCCATGCAATACCTGTTAACAGAGCTACATTGGGTTTGTATAGATGAAATTTAGGGCGTAAATCTAAAGCAGAAGAAAGGTATTCATCGCCTTCTAAAACTATGAATTTATTCTTTTTGGTCATTTTTACCATAGTTTCGAAACCATCTAATTGAGCTCCTACCATGTAATCTACATCTTTTTGCAAACTGTGCATTACGTGCAGAACCATAGAAGTAATGGTTGTTTTGCCATGCGATCCTCCAATTACTACCCTTGTTTTGTCTTTCGACTGATTGTAAAGAAACTCTGGATAAGAATAAATTTTCAGGTTTAAAGCCTGTGCCTTTATCAATTCAGGATTATCAGAATGAGCATGCATTCCTAAAACTATTGCATCAATATCTTCTGTTATATTATTTTCGTCCCAACCCATTTTTTTAGGTAAAAGGCCGTATTTTTTCAATCTTCCTTTTGAAGGTTCAAAGATAATATCATCGGAACCAGTTACTATGTTACCATCTTTGCTAAGTGCTATTGCTAAATTGTGCATTGCACTTCCTCCTATTGATATAAAATGTATTCTCATATTAGTTTCGTAATCAGTTTTAATTGTTCTTGAATAAAAATAAAAAAAGCTCCCAATTTGTAGGAGCTATTTTACTATTAATTCTAGTTTTTTCTCAATCTAGATTTTTTACCTCTTTTCTTTGGTTTATCAGATGGAAATCTAGGATAGTCTGGTCTTAAATGTTCTACAGATCTTACTCTATTAAAAGTAGGAGTTTGTTCTATACCATTCATTACCTTATCCATTATAGACTCAATACTTTCGTTTTCGTAATCTATTTCTAATGGTTGTTTAAATTCCATAGAAAGTCTTACTCCTTTAACCTTAATTTTCAATCCTTTTTTATCGTAAGCTCTACGGAAACCGTTTATAACAATAGGTACAACTATAGGCTTATATTCCTTAATCATATAAGCTGTTCCTTTTCTTCCAGGGTTAAAAGCACGAGTAGTACCTTGAGGGAAGGTAATTACCCAACCATCTTTCAATGCTTTACCTACGCTATTGGTATCTTTAGTATCTACTTTTCGTTTAATTGATTTTCCAGCTTCGCGCCAAGTACGCTGAACAAGAATTCCACCTGCATATGAAAATATTTTAGGTAGCAATCCTGATGTCATAGTTTCTTTAGCAGCAACAAAGTATAAATTCAACTTTGGTTTGAAGAAACTAATAGGATTATTTATCTTTTCGAAATAACCATTATTTGCAGCAGCAAATACGTGAAACATAGCTGCTACATCGGCAAAATAAGTTTGATGATTTGAAACAAAAAGTACATTTCTATCAGGTAAATCTTTAAGAACTATATTGTTTTTTACTATTAACTTATTAAATGCATGATATCTACGATATGATATCACCCCAAATATGAAAATAACCAAACGTTTAATTAAGATTAAATTCCCAAATGGATCTCTCTTTAACACCCCCATAATATCTATTTATATTAAACTTGTATTATTGATTATTATCTAATGAAATAACGCACAAAGCTAGTAAAATTAAATATACTTGAACAAACTTTACTCTTACAAATTAATGAAGTCACATTCAATAAGTGAAAAACCTATTGATTTACAGAAAATTGCTAAATTTAAAGGATGTGATTCCCCTCAATAAAATACAAGAGAGGATTATAGAGTAATTCTGAATTTATAAATAAAAAATATTATGATTTTTGATATTCCAGGAAGTGAAATTATAGATGTAAAAAATGTTTTACTCGATTACAATGGTACTATAGCAATAGACGGTAAACTTATTGATGGAGTAGGAGAGTTGATAAACGAGTTATCTGATAGAATAAATTTTTATGTTCTTACTGCCGATACTTTTGGCTCAGTAAAAAAAGAATTAGCTAATGTAGATTGTAATGTTACCATCATACCAAAAGGTAATCAGGATATAGCAAAACTTGACTTTCTAAAACATCTAGGGAAAGAAGTAACCCTTGCAGTAGGCAATGGCAAAAATGATAAGTTGATGCTTAAAGAAGCTGTTGTTGGAGTAGCTCTTATTCAAGACGAAGGTGTTTGCGTTGAAACCATGTTGGTTGCCGATATTGCTTGCAAATCAATTATAGATGTATTTCAATATTTCAAAAC
>CAZIYK010000028.1:0-12235 GCA_964543445.1 uncultured Flavobacteriales bacterium | reverse complement strand
AAATCTGATATATCTAAATAATAATCTGTTTTATTAGGTTGAAGCTCTATCAACTTAGCAGTTAATTCAATCGCCTCTTCGTTTCTATTATTAGCTACTAATAAATCTCTTTTTAACAACAATAACTCTTCTGAATTATTAGTTTCTAAAAAAGAATCAACTTTCTGCAAAGCAAGCTCTACATGTCCTGACCTAGCCAAGCTTTTTACATATTCGGGAATAAAATCAGGGTCTAATTCAGATAATTTAGCATAACATCTTGCTGCATTTTCGTTATCTCCTACCAAACTGTATAAATCAGCGATATTTACCCAATACCATTTCTGATTAGGATTAAATCTAACAGCATTTTCTCCAAATAAAATAGCTTGTCTATAATCCTTCAACGTCTTATAATTGATAGATAATTCAAATTGTACATCTGCATTGTCAGGCTGAAATCTAAGTGATTTTCTCAAAAGATTAACGGCTTTACCATAATCTCCTTTTACCTTCTCTTTTAATGCCTCGTAATAATACGTTTCAAAAGAAGCAGTATCCTTACTTGATATTATTAAACTATCAAGCTTAGCATTATAGTCTCCTTTGTTCTGAGACCAAGCGTTAATACTCAACAACAAACAAACAACAACAAGTAGATATCCTTTGAATCTTATAATTTTATTTCCTATCACCCTATTATATTTTATTTAGAATTTGCAAAAATAGCTATTTTATAAAGCTAAATCGAATATTAACTCATAAAGACTTAAGAAATATTATATTCTTCATGCTTATTCACAAAAGCTACAACAAACGAACATATAGGCAAATACTTAATTCCTCTCTCCTTCATATAATCTAATGATTGTTTTACAAGCCTTGAACCAACTCCCTTTCCCCCTAACTCTTTTGGCACAATGGTATGCGTAAGTCTATAAACTCCATCTACCTCTTCGTAAGTTAAGTAAGCCACTATATCATCTACCACTAATTCGAAACGCGTTTCTTCTTTATTTACCCTAAATACTTCCATATCCATAACATTTTCTTTTTGCATAACAATTTATAAACTTACTTCAACAATAAATATACATCTAACTGATTTAATGCAGCATAGAAAACCCTTATTTAATAATAAAAACTATCAATGATAACTATGACAATGTTTTTATATAAAAGAATCATCTTTGTATAACAAAAGTTCAGAAAGCTTTTGTATTTTTAATGATATTAATAAATAAAAAATATAATAAAGATGAAAATTAACAGATACGTTGACATTTCTACAATAGACAAAGAAGCTAAAAAAGATTACATAGATCGTCACTCTGCATTTGTTTACCCACAAGGAGAAGCAAAAAAAGGAGAGAAATTTGTAGTAAAAGTAAAAGTTGGTGATGAGTATTTACACCCAGATGATTTTGACCACTACATAGCGTGGATTCAACTTTGGGATGGAGAAACTCAATTAGCACAGGCTACAATGAATGCAGGCGCTCTAGGTGGTGCTCCAAGTCAGCTAGAAGTTGATTTCTACATTGTACCTACAAAAAAGAAAATGAAACTTACAGCACACGCTTACTGTACTAAACATGGCTTATGGGAGTCAGAGGAAGTAGTTGTTGAAGTAGCAGAATAGTATTTCATATTTGGTTAGTTAGTTTAAGTTTGGGAAGTTAAAAGCATCGTGTATTTATTACTCGATGCTTTTTTCGTTTCAAATCCCTCTACTTTTAAAAGTTTTTTCACCAATAAAAAAGACAGATAGTACAACTACCTGCCTTATTATAAAACTATATATTTTTTTAGCTATTTATTCCAAAACAGAATAATCTCCAATACTTATAGAACTAGATGTTCCAGAATATCTAGCTTGATTACCTACCATTGAGTTTTCGATATTTGCTCTACGTAAAGTTGCATTATTCTGAATTAGTGAATTTTCTATATTCGAATTTTCTATAACTGTACCTACTCCAATTGACACAAAAGGTCCAATCTTAGAGTTTTTGATAACTACATTTTCGCCAATAAAACAAGGCTCTATAATTATTGAATTTTCTATAATTGCTGTTTTAGCAATTAGATGCTCTCCTCCTTTTTCGTAACCAAGAGTTTGTTTATTTGTATCAACTGTAGCATCCTTATTACCACAATCCATCCAATCATCAACTTTTCCTGGAGTTAATTTCAATCCTTTTGCTTTCATATTCTCCAAAGCATCTGTTAATTGATATTCTCCTCCCTTGATTATATTGTTATCTATCAAATATTCTAATTCAGATCTTAATCCCTCTCCATCCTTGAAATAGTATATTCCGATAATTGCCAAATCTGAAACAAATTTTGCTGGTTTTTCAATAAAATCTGTAATCACATTATCATTATCAACTTTAACTACACCAAAAGCACTAGGATCTTCTACTTGCTTAACCCAAATAACACCATCAGATTCTGCATCAAGCTTAAATTCTGCTTTAAACAATGTATCAGCAAAAGCAACAACAACAGGTCCTTTAAGAGATTTTTTTGCACAAGCTATTGCATGAGCAGTTCCTAAAGGAGCATCTTGATAATAAATAGTTCCCTTAGCTCCTAAATCGTTAGCAATAGAGATAAGTTTATGCTCTATATCTACACCAAAATCACCAATAATGAACGCTATCTCGTCTACCTTTTCATTTACAACCTTAGTAATATCTTCTACCAAACGTTGTACAATTGGTTTACCTGCAATAGGAATTAACGGTTTTGGTACTGTTAGCGTATGTGGACGTAAACGTGAACCACGTCCTGCCATTGGAACTATTATTTTCATGTCCTTTTTATTTTTTTAATTTTCGATGCGCAATTTACGAATTATAATTGTTTCACTATGATTATTAATGATACTTAAACTCCAGTAGATCCAAATCCTCCTTCTCCTCTGTCGCTACTTTCTAATTCTACAGCCTCTACCCATTCAATCTGCTCGTGTCTAGCCACTACCATTTGTGCAATTCTTTCACCGTCTTGAATTTCGAAATCTTCATTTGAAAGATTTACTAGAATCACTCCTATTTCTCCTCTATAATCTGCATCAATTGTACCAGGAGAGTTAAGAACTGTAATTCCTTTCTTTGCTGCCAATCCACTACGTGGTCTTACCTGAGCTTCAAATCCAACAGGCAACTCCATAAACAGTCCTGTTTTCACAATAGCTCTTTCAAGTGGTTTTAGTATTATTGACTCATCAATATTAGCTCTTAAATCCATTCCTGCCGAAGCTATAGTCTCGTAGTTTGGAAGATTGTGTTTTGACCTATTTATTACTTTAACTTTCATATTATTTTATTTCGTAACCGATAACTATTAATTATCAGAAAATCATTTGTTTTTGACAAATATAGCCCTTAAGGAAGAAGATTCAAAAAAGGCAATCATCAGTATAAACGATAGTAATACCAAATTACCTATAATTAAATTTCCATAAAAAAGTTTATGTACAACTACCCCTAAGAAAATAGACATTCCTAAATACAACGATATTTTTTTTAGATTGTATGGGATATAATAGTATTTCTGACCGATAACGTAAGACATTGTCATCATAGAAGCATACGCTGCCAATGTTGCCCAAGCCGAACCAAAATAACTCATAGTAGGAATCAACCATACATTTAAGACTATCGTAATTATTGCTCCAATAATTGAAAATAATGCACCATACTTTGTTTTATCATTTACTTTGTACCAAACAGACAAACTCAAATAAATACCCAAACTCAAATTTGCTAGCAATAAAATAGGTACAACATCTAAGCCAACCCACATCTCCTCATTTCTAATAAAATGTTTGAATAAATCTAAATTTACCATAATGAAAAGGAAAATAATAGACATTATTGCTACGAAGAAATTCATTACAAAAGCATAGGTTTCTTTTGCATCCTTATCTTTTGCTTTAGAAAAGAAAAAAGGCTCTACACCCATCCTGAAGGCTTGAATAAACAATGTCATGAAAATTGAAATCTTATAGTTTGCTCCATAAATTCCAACTTCACCTTTTGCTATATCTGGAGGCAACATTTTCGACAAAAACACCTTATCCATTGATTCATTGATAATTCCTGCTGTACCTGCAATAAGAATCGGCCAGCCATATCTAAGCATTTTCTTCCACAATTCTTTATCAAAATTCCATTTTACACCTTTAAATGTAGGTATTATCATTATCACTGTTATAGCACTAGCTACAAGGTTGGAAATAAAGATAACACTAAGTCTAGGAGTAGAAAGAATTTCTGTGTACTCGCCAAAACTCACTCCTTGCGAAATCAACTTTGGTATAAATACTAAAAACAGCAGGTTAAGACCTATATAGATTCCTATGTTAGTAAGTTTGATTACAGCGAAAGTAAAAGCTTTGTTCAAATACCTAAGCCTGCTGAAAGGAATTACGGTAATTGCATCAAACACCAAAACCCAAACAAGATAAGTTATAAACTCAGGATGACCTTGAAAAGATAATAATTCTGCAATATTCTTGTTAAACGTAATAGCAAAAAGTAAAAAAGCCAAAGAAGTAGATACTAAACTTATGAAAGCTGTAGAAAATACACTCTTCTTATTTTCGTCTTTATTTATAAAATTAAAGAACGAAGTCTCCATTCCATAACTCAAGAAAACATTTAGAATGGCAGTATAAGAATATAAAATAATTACCTCTCCATATTGTTGCTTATCGAAAACTGCTGTGTATAGAGGTACCAACAAAAAGTTTAGGACTCTACCTAACACACTACTCAATCCGTAAATTGCAGTCTGACTTAAAAGTTGTTTTATTGTTGCCAAGCTAAATAGTATCTATTAATAAAAAATTAGAACCAAAATCCGAGATTAAATATAAGTCCCATTCTACCTGTTTCTGGACTGTAATCTGCAGTAAGCTCAACTGGTCCTATCTTACTATCATATCCTACAGATAGTGCATATCCCGTATATTGAGGCACCCAAGTTTCGTACCATTGGTCTTTACCCTCTGAAACTACAAGATAGTTAGCATATGCTGAAACATAAACATCTGTTGCAGCCTCATACTGTAGCCTAGTAACATATTTCAAGAAACCTCCATCATTAGTACTTACTATTCCAAATAATGGATAACCAAAGAAACTATAAATATTATTAGACAGATTATTATTATATCCTCCAAACAAATACGAAAAACCTGACGAATTAAAATTACCTATTCTCACACTTCCATTCAATTTGTTTGTCCATGCCCATTTTTCTGACAAAGGCATTGAATAATCAATCCTATTATATAAGAATGTAGAAGTACTTAACATAGACCCATTTGTTTCCAAATCCGATTCTTGAGTTTGAGGAAGTACAACTTTATATTCTCCTTTAAAAAGAGCACCTGTAGTAGGATAATTAGAATTATCTCTAGTATCAACATAAACTTCAAGAGCAGGAATAATATTCCAACTTTTATCAAAAATAAACTCTCTATCACGTACATTTCCTGTATCTGGATCCTTCACAGACAAAGAACTTGAATAAAAATTAATATGCTTTATCTCTAAACCTGCGCCAATATAGAAATATTCATTGTAAGTTTTCTGAGCCATTATTTTATTTGTCCAATCTCTATACCTTATATCCATATATAATCCAGAAACTACTTGTTGGACGTAATCGGGAAATGCCGAAGTAGGTATTTGACTAGCAAATTGAGTTAAATTTGATTGAAATAAAAAACCTGGCCAAATTGAGTTATCCTTATAATACACAATATTAAATCTTGGCTTATCACTTATCACCACATCAACATTAAAAATAGAGCTATTCATAAACTTATTTCTAGAAGAATACCTAAGCAACATTCCTGCTCCGTATAAATCATCGTAATGCAATCCTATTTTCAAATAATCGTTATCGTGTTTCTCCTTAACATCTAGAACCATTTTATAAGTTCCATCTTCTTTTTTAAACAAATCATAACTTATATACGAAAAGTTTCTCGTCCCCTCTATATTATGCAATCCACTTCTAAGATCTGAAATCGTCAATTCATCTGGTAATCTTTTTAATCCCAAACGATTCGAAAAATATTTGTTAGCATGACTTTGTGCTCCATTTACAACAAACTCAGACACATTATACGTAGTCACATTTTTCAATGACTTCACCTTTTTATGACTAGGATCTTGTCTAGATGCTATTTCTAAAAACTCATTAAAATATTTAAATCCTTCTTCTTCTCCTAATTTCAATAACTCTGGAGCCTTATCGAAACTCATAACCGAATAATCCGAAATATCAGGCTTTATATAAATATCAACCAACTGCTTTTGCTCATCAGATTTTTCAACCATCTTGAAACTCGTAATCTGTTCTATTATCGAGGTCATAGAGGTAAGATCTTCTTTACCGTAAAGACCATCCTCTACACTTACACCTATAATTACATCGGCACCCATATTTATAACCTCTTGCACTGGGAAATTATTCATAACTCCTCCATCTACCAACAATCTACCATCAATTTCTATAGGAGAAAATAAAGATGGAAAAGAGGAACTTGCTCTCATTACCAATGGCAAACTACCTTTATGAAACTCAATAGACTCACCTGTTTCTATATCTGTAGCCATAATTACAAGAGGAATTGGTAACTTATCAAAATCTTGTTCTCCAGGATATGCACGAGTAAGTTCGGTAAATGCATCAATTACTGCCTGCCCATCAGATAATCCTTGTGGCAAACCTATTTGCAACCCCTTAACAGGCACACTCGCAAACGTATTACCTTCGAAAGTTTTCTCAAAATATGTAAGATTTTCTCTAGGTATCTCTCCAGCAACCATCTTAGACATATCTAAAACCCTAATTATACTATCTAAATCATCAACAGAATAACCTACAGAATATAAGGCAGCAACAATTGCCCCCATACTTGTTCCTCCAATATAATCTACTCTTACACCGGCTTCTTCCAACATTCTAAGTACCCCAACATGAGCAACTCCTTTAGCTCCACCGCCACTCAAAACAACTCCGACTTTAACATCCTCTTGTTTAAAAGCTTTCTTACGTTGAGCCAACAAATCACTAGAATACAAATGCACAATAGCCAATAATAACAGGGTTTTGTAAAATAGTTTCATATGTGTGAGATTTATGTATACCAAAAGTAATTAAAATTTTATATTTGCCGCTTTAAAGATTTAAATATACATGGAAATAAACGAAATACTTATAAAAGCTGCTCAGTTCTTTCTGAGCTTATCAATACTTATAGTTCTTCACGAATTTGGTCATTTTATACCAGCAAAAATATTCAAGACTAGAGTAGAAAAATTCTATCTATTTTTTGATCCTTACTTCGCTCTTTTCAAGAAGAAAATCGGTGATACTGAGTACGGTATAGGTTGGTTACCTCTTGGAGGTTATGTGAAAATTGCCGGAATGGTTGATGAATCAATGGACAAGGAACAGATGAGCAAACCTCCTCAGCCTTGGGAATTTAGATCAAAACCAGCATGGCAACGCTTAATCATTATGATTGGAGGAGTAACTGTTAATATTATTCTTGCAATAGTTATATATGCGGGTATGCTTTATACTTGGGGAGAACAGTATCTTCCTATTTCTGAGGTAAATCAATACGGAATAGTTACAGATTCTATAGGAAACGAATTAGGATTAAAAACTGGCGATAAAATCATAAAAGTTGGAGGTAAAGAACCTGCAATGTTCAAGGAAGTACCTATGGAGATGATTTTATCTGACGATATGGATGTAGAGAGAAATGGCGAGCAAATTCACCTTACTCTAGATTCTTCGGTAAAAGAACAGTTAATTAAAAGTGGTAAGTTTATTTCTTACCGTATCCCTTACTATGTTGGTGATTTTTCAGAGGATTCTGAAGCAGCAAAATCAGGATTAAAGAAAGGAGATAAAGTTGTTGGATTTAACGGTAAGCCTATGCTTTATTTTGATGAATACATAAAAGCTATTCCTCAGAGCAAAGGAGATTCTATTTCACTTAATGTTTTAAGAAACGGAGAAACTCTAAACTTCAAAGTATTTGTTCCTGAATCAGGTAAAATAGGAGTATATCCTGATGGAGAACTTTCTAATTACTACAACCTAAAAACTATTGAATACGGTTTACTAGAATCTATACCAGCGGGATCAGTAAAAGCTTACGAGATGTTAGCTAATTACATACGTCAATTCAAGCTTATATTCACGCCAGAAACTGGTGCTTACAAATCTGTTGGTGGTTTCTTATCTATTGGAAAACAATTCTCTCCAACTTGGGATTGGCAACGTTTTTGGAGTTTCACAGCATTCTTATCTATAATGCTTGCTTTCCTAAACATTCTACCTATTCCTGCACTAGATGGAGGACACGTAGTGTTTGTACTTTGGGAAATGATTTCGGGTAAAGCTCCATCAGAAAAAGTATTGGAATACGCACAAATTGTAGGTTTCGTTATACTTATGACTCTAGTTATCCTAGCAAATGGGAACGATATAATTAAGACTTTCTTTTAACTAAAAAAGAAAATAACTTTTCATAATACGGCATCAAGTTCATTAGAATTTGATGCCGTTTCTATTAGAAAAAGAATG
This sequence comes from uncultured Flavobacteriales bacterium, assembly GCA_964543445.1. Classification (GTDB taxonomy): domain Bacteria; phylum Bacteroidota; class Bacteroidia; order Flavobacteriales; family JADGDT01; genus JADGDT01. Next base: position 3,625 of record CAZIYK010000028.1, on the reverse strand, counting down.
TTGAAAAATAAATACTACCTTCGCAACATCTAAAAAGACATTAATTTGAAAATGAATAAAAAAGAAGAAACCATATATGCTTGGGGAGATACCAAAAGATACAATTCTCAATCGGCAAGACTAAAAGAAAAATATGGTGGAAGGGTACAGAAAGTGTCAATTTCAGCTGATTTTACTTGTCCAAATCGTGATGGATCATTAGGAACAGGCGGATGTACTTTCTGTAATAACGACAGCTTTACTCCAAGTTATACAAAGATTTCGAGCGAAATAACAAAACAACTAGACGAAGGTTTAAAATTCTTAAAAGTACGCTACAAACGCACTGCAATGTTTGTGGGTTATTTTCAGAGTTACACCAACACTTATGGATCTTTAGAAAAAATAAAATCTATATACGACGAAGCACTTGCTCATCCTGACATTAACGGACTTGTAATAGGTACAAGACCTGATGTTACTACCGATGAACAACTAGACTACCTAGAAGAACTAGCTAAAGATTACTACATAGATCTTGAATTTGGAATTGAGACGACTAATGATGCTACTCTTAAAAACATCAACAGAGGCCATGATTTTGCTTCTTCGGTAGACGCCATAAGAAGAGCATCAGGAAGAGGTTTTGAAGTTGGAGCACATATGCTTTTTGGACTACCTGGCGAAACAAGAAAAGAAATGTTAGACCAAGTCGATATAATAAACAAATTACCTATAGACTCAATAAAATTTCATCAATTACAGATTGTAAAAAACACTGTAATGGCCAAACAATACAAAGAAACTCCTGAGATGTTCGATTTGTTTGAAATGAACGAATATATTGAGTTTGTAATTGATTTCATGGAAAGATTACGTCCTGATATGACAGTACAACGTTTATCTAGCGAAGCTCCTCCTGCAATAAAAATTGCTCCAGACTGGGGTACATTAAGGATTGACGTTATTCAAAATCAAGTAGAGGCTCGCATGGCCGAAAGAGATACTTGGCAAGGAAAGAAATACAAAATATAACTAAAATAGTTTAGCTATTTAGCTTAGATTTTAATCACAAAAAAACCTCGCTTTATGCGAGGTTTTTTATTTATGATATCAAATCAATATTATTATTGAAGCTTAAATGTAATAGGCAACATAAACGATACAGGTACCGCTTTACCACGTTGCTTGGCTGGAGTCATTCTAGGGATTTTAGAAACAATTCTCAATGCTTCTTTATCCAAGTTTTTATCTACTCCTCTTAACACCTTAGCATCTTTAATTTTTCCGTCTTTCCCAATCACAAACTGAACAATAACACGTCCTTGAATTCCCATTTCTTTGGCAATCTCAGGATATCTAAAGTTCTTCTTCACGTGTCTCATGATACTTTTCTGGAAACACATGTACTTGTCTTGCTTAGTCTTTTGTTTCTCACATCCAGGATAAACTGGCTGAGATTCCACAACTTGGAAGTTAAATACTTCTTCCTCTTCCTCCTCTACAGCAACTTCTTCAATCTCAATAGCCTCTTCTTCGTCAGTTTCTGTTGATTCGATTTGTAATTCTTCCTCCAACTGCACATCATCTTTTACAACAACGATTTGCTCTTGTGGTGGTGGCGGTGGTGGTGGCGGTTTTTGCTGTTGTCTTTCTGTAATAGGGATGATTTCCTCATCCTCCAATATTACTTGCTCCTCCCCCAAGCTTTTAACGCTATGGTCGTATGATTTATATTCTAAAACTCCCCATACAAAAAGAAGTGATAGGATTAAACCAATCTGCATAAATAAGCCTTTTCTGTTTTCAAGATCGGCTTTAGGATTCTTCTTCGCTTCCATTAATTACTTTTTTATTAGCTCGATTAGCTCGGCTAAGATACTCAAAACTATTTAAAAAATACAAATAAAAATTAGCTACAATCAAAACTCTGCAATAGCCAACTATAGCTATGCTTTTATCGCTTTTTAATAGTATTTAATTTCTTTAAAACACCTGAACTTTGCATCAATAATGCTAAAGGATAAACAATTACGGTTCCAATTAGGTTTGCAATTACATCTTTCCAGTCTCCTGTCCTACCTATATTCATCTTATCTTGAGCTATTTCAACCAATATTCCTAAGACTAAAGAAATGAATAATGAAACTAAATATTTTCTTCTAATATCATTGTAAGTCTCACTATTGGAAATAAAAACAAAAGCTAGAAAAAATAGCAATGTCAATATAAAATAAATTGAGGCGTGGATAAACTTATCTGACGCCACAAAAACCTCTTCTGGAAGTTTATCATTTGGCAATAAACTCATAAAAACAATTATTCCCGCCCAAATAAAAGCAGGAATAACTGAAAAATATTTTTTATTAAGCTCCAATCTGTGCTTTGTATGCTTCTGCATCTAACAATGCATCTAACTCAGCTAAATCACTAACTTTTACCTTAATAATCCATCCTTCGCCGTAAGCATCGTTATTTACTGTTTCAGGTGCTGACTCTAACTCTTCGTTAAATTCAACAACTTCACCAGATAATGGCATAAATAAATCAGAAACAGTTTTTACAGCTTCAACAGAACCGAAAACCTCATCTTTCCCTAAAGTTTCTCCTTCTGTTTCTACCTCTACATATACTATATCTCCTAACTCACCAGCAGCAAATTCAGTGATACCTACAGTTGCAACATCTCCGTCAACTCTAACCCACTCGTGATCTTTTGTGTACTTTAATTCTTCTGGAATATTCATATAACTTTATTATTTAATAAGTTTGATTAATTTTTTACGACCGCAAAGTTAAATATTTAATTTATTTTTCACGGTTTATTTTTCCTATTTTGTGAATGTGTAAAACCACTAAGTAGTTACTTTTCTAAATGTGTCTTCTAGGCTCATTTTAGAAATCTTAAATTCAACAATATTAGCTCCTACTTGCTTAGAGAATTCTAACAACTTACTTAAAATATCCTTGTCGTTATTCTTAAATTTCAAAGTAGATTTATTGTCTCCTTCTAACACTTCCACATTTAAGAAAGACTGAAAAGCATCTATCTCTATTTCCTTATCAAACACAACCTTACAGATATCGGAATCTTTCTTACCAAAATCTACAAGTTTCTCGTCTACAACCAACTGCCCCTGATTGATAATGATAACTCTATCGCACATAGCTTCCACCTCTTGCATAATATGCGTAGAAAGAATTACTGTTTTCTGCTTTCCAAACTCTTTTATAAGATTTCTTATTTCTACAATTTGATTAGGATCTAATCCTGTTGTAGGCTCATCTAAAATTAAATAATCAGGATTATGAATGATAGCTGCGGCCAAACCTACTCGTTGCTTATACCCTTTTGACAATTGCCCTATAAGCTTATTAGCCTCTTTTTGCAATCCTGTTTTAACAATTACATTCTCAATCTCCGCAGAATCTACTCCGTAGATATCAGCAACATATGCTAAATATTCCCTAACATACATTTCGCTATAAAGAGGATTATTTTCTGGCAAGTACCCTATCTTTCTTTTTACCTCCACAGGATTTTTGGAAACATCAACTCCCCCTACTCTTACTTCTCCTTCTTCTGATGAAATATATGAATTAATAATTTTCATCATCGTTGACTTCCCTGCACCATTAGGACCTA
>CAZIYK010000027.1:0-12279 GCA_964543445.1 uncultured Flavobacteriales bacterium | reverse complement strand
GTAAGTTTTATTGAGTTTGTTTAATTTAAAAACTTCAAACCGATTTTTTATTAAATTTCAATTGATTGACAAGTAGATTAGAAAAAAATTGAAATAAATACATTCTCAACATTAAGCCATAATTTGATAAAATGAAGAAACTACTATTCTTATTTTTCCTAAATATATCGAGCGATACATTTGATAGAAATAGGCTTTACGGAGGATTAGGTTATAGATTTTCGAAAAATGTAAAGCTCGAAATTGGGTATATGAATCATATTTCTGCCAAATGCCAATAGGGATTAAATAAATTTAATTTCTTTTATTAACTTTTAGAAATAAGCATCATGAATAAAACAACAAAATATAGAATTTTATGCGCTATAGCTTTTTTCATAATATTTCTAATAATTTGGTACACACTTAATTTTACTTTCGAAAAATTGGATGGTGCATATAGAGCAATGATTTCTGGAGGACTTTCGGCAATTCTAGCACCAAGGGTTCATAAGGTTAAAACCCAATCAGGATCACAAATATATCTGAAATGGATTTTTTTGAAAAAGCCAATATCGATATAAGTTTCTCAGAATTTAATTGAGGAAAGAAAAATATACCATCATAAAAAAACAGTATCAGATTACCGATACTGTCTTTTTGTTTAAATCTCTCCATTTACAACACTTATGTCCCCTACTCTAAAAGTTGCTTCTTGATTGAGTTTAGCAAAATTATTTACTCCATCATCAAACAACTGTTTCACGGCATCTACTTCCTTTAAACCGACAAACTGAGATAAATCGCCAATGTTTTCAATTCTAGAATGTTTTAACATTCTTTCATAATGTGTATCAGGTTTCTCGTTATACATAATACCTATATCTACAACACTTTTAACCTGATTAATAGAAACTGTTACATTACGGATAATCAAATCATAAAACCTTTTATTATTATTAGGAATTGAATTGTAATCCTCTATTCTATTTGGCTTCACTCCTATTAAAATCAATTCAAAAGCTTTTATTAGTGCTATAAAATTAGCTTTTCTAGTAGTTTGTCTTTCTGCATCGCCAGGATAAGTTCCAGATTCTATTAATATATTTTTATACCCCAATTTATGAAGATTATCTCCAGTTGCGGTTGGATAAAACTCATCAGTATATCTGCCTACATGCCCAGGTATAAATTTCTGAACAGCATCGTTCATTCCTGCGATTAATGACATGGTAAGTGCTCTATCGTCATTTATATCCCTAGATTCATCGAATGAAGCAGATAAAAAGGAAATTGTTGCAGTTTTGTCAGTATCACCTACATTGAAAATATTTCGCTGATCGTGTAGATTAAAACAATACTCGGGATTAAGTTCTTCTATAGTGTTCCACAGAATTTTGCTTTCAGGAGCTTGTTTACGTACAGCATCTCTATTTAAATCTATATTCAGAGCATTAACTCTAGTCCATGCTTCTGCTCCATCAGGATTAAGCATAGGAATAAAAGTAAAAGTAAATTCGTTGATTAGTTTAGATACTAAATCGCTACCAATAAATTTTTCAAAGTAGTTTAATATGTCAAAAATTGCACCCGTAGCCGTTGGTTCATTTCCATGCATTTGAGACCAAAGCAAAATATTGCGTTTTCCTTTTCCAATCTTAATTTCGAAGATTTCTTTTTCAAGTGCACTCTTGCCAATTGTCTTCACCTGAAAAATATCACTTAAGTTTTGTGATAGTTTTTTTACAACCGAGTGCTTTATTAACCTTGAAGATATTTCACTTTCTAGTATTAAACTGTATTCTTTTTCTAATTCCATATCCGATGTTTAAGTATTGTCAAATGTAAAACAACTGTTTACAATTAGCAACTCTGCACGTGTTTACATTTGTAAATTACCTGATTTCACAATTGTAACCCAACTAAAATTCAAATCAATTTACAAATGTAACTGTCTTATATCCTAGTAAAAGACTCATACTAGCCTGGTTTATTACCTGACAGGATATTTATCAGGCTATTCGGCTATATCTTCGTAAATATTTACAATTATTGATATTATATTTAACAGTTAAACTAACACTTCAACTGTTTTTCAGTAGATTTCACTAGACAAATACAAATTCAATCTTGTAAATTACATTTGTATACATAATTTTATTACATTTGTAAATAGTTGATCGTTTTACAATTGTGAATTTGTTTTTTAGTTATGGATACAAGTATTTTTATAGAAAGGTTTAAGGAAATTTTGGATGACAATAACATTTCGGCTTCTGCTCTAGCAGACGAATTAGGAATTCAGAGATCAACTATATCTCACCTCCTATCTGGAAGAAATAAACCTAGTTTAGATTTTATACTTAAGCTATTGAAAAAATATCCTGAAATAAATATGTACTGGTTGCTGAATGGTGTTGGAGAAAAATACAAATCAGACAAAGCTCCTATCGGAGAAACAACACAACACAATTCACCTAACATTCCAAAAGAGGAAGTTAAAATTGAACCAAATATTCATCCCGTAGAAGCATTGATTCCTAATAAAAATAAAAAGATAAAGCACATTGTAATTTTCTATGAAGATGCTACCTTTGAGTCATATACACCAAGTTAATATTACTTATGAACAGACTATTCTTTCTTACAATAGTAGCATTTATTGTTTCATTCTCTTTTGAGACTAAAATTATAGCTCAAACAACGAGTCAGAATATTGAGAGTTATAAATTCGATATAAAACTTACCGATAGTAGCAATGCTATTGATGTAATATCTACAATAATCGGGACAACTACAAAGGAAACGGTTGTATTAAACCTAGATGAATCTATGGTTATCCACGATATATCAAACTCTACAAACCATTTAAGATATACAAGAGCTAATGATTCCCTTTATGTGTATGTTCCCAATAAAAATTTCCATTTTAACATAAAATACAGCGGTATTCCTAAAGATGGATTAATCATTGGAAACAACAAATACGGAAATAGAACTTTCTTTGGAGATAATTGGCCAAACAGAGCTAAATATTGGTTAAGTGTTTACGATCATCCATCAGATAAAGCTAAGGTAGAATTTGTAGTTACTGCTCCAAGCCATTATGAAGTTGTTTCTAATGGAAAACTAATAAACATATTTACAAAAGATTCCATTTCTACTTACGAGTATAAAACCACAAAGGAAATACCTACAAAGGTTATGGTTATTGGTGTTGCCAAGTTTGTGCATAAAAACATACAAAACTCTCCTTACGATATAGAATCATACGTTTATCCTGAAGATAAAAACATAGCGTTAAAAGATTACTCAATTGCTCCACAGATAACTGCATATTTCGAAAGTAAACTAGGAAGATATCCATTTGACAAACTATACAATGTACAATCAACTACCAAATACGGAGGAATGGAGAATGCTGGTTGCATTTTCTACGATGAATATAGTGTTGATGGCAAAGGAACAAACGAAAGCCTTATAGCTCACGAAATAGCACATCAATGGTTTGGCAATACTGTTTCAGAATCTAACTGGAATCATTTATGGTTAAGCGAAGGTTTTGCCACCTATCTTGAATATTTGTATATGGAAAATAAGTACGGTAAGGATACTCTTAATTCGCTTATGAATAGAAGTAGATTATTAGTATTGAAATATAAAAATATGTTTCCTAATGATGTTTTAGTTCCTAAAGAAGTGAAAGATCCTAATTCTATGCTAAATCCATATTCGTATCACAAAGGAGCATGGGTACTCCATATGTTGAGATTGGAAGTTGGAGATGACACATTTTTTAAGATTTTAAGAGAATTCTACACTAAGTATAAATATTCAAATGCTAACTCTGAAGATTTTATTCGTATAGCTAGTAATGTTTCAGGGAACAACGTTAAAGTATTACTAGAGCCGTGGTTGTATTCTAACGAATTACCGAAATACACTGTAAATTGGAGTCATGAAAATGGAAAAGTGATAGGTAATATCATTCAAGAGAACAAAAATGCTTTGTTTACTAACAATGTATATCTACTATTGGAATATCCTAATATACCTGCTGTAATCAAGAAAATACATATAGATTCTAAAAATCAAAAGTTTGAATTTAACAGTACTGTTTCTCCATCAAATATTATTATTGATCCTCAAAATTTCATTCTAAGAAACTAAAAAAACATTGTTAAAATATTACTTCAACTAAATACCAATATAACTTAAGGCTTTACTTTAACAATGTATTGGAATACGTTGATTTTATAGTATTTTTGTTGATTTACAAAAACAAATAACGATAATTTTACTTCTAAAATAAGCCTTGAAAGTTTAGTTATTTGGATAAATTATCATTGTGCATGTGAGAATATGATTATTGAAAAAGTGAAGATTGATTAATCACATTTTACTCTATCAGATCTTTGTAGGTTTCGTATCGCTCAAATATTTCATTCACATAATTGTAGGGCTCTATGCCCCTTACATATCCGTGTCTGATTTCTTCTCTATTGTAATATTTTGGATTAGATAGCTTTAGTAATGCTTCTCCTACTCCATTATCCCAACTGTTCGGATCTTTCCCTAAGTATTTAGCTATACGCTGAGCATCTAGTATGTGACCATACCCACAATTATAAGCTGCTAATGTGAGTTTTATACGCTGTATAGAGTCTGGAATTTCATCAAACTTCTGATATATAATATCTAGATATTTAGTTCCTATTCTAATACTTTCTTCCTCACTTTTGTTTTTCATTCCTAACTCTTCGGCTGTTTCAGGCATTATCTGCATTAAACCACTTGCACCAACCCACGATTTTACATTGTGATCAAATCGTGATTCCTGATATACGATGGAACTTACTAACCTCCAATCCCAATTTATCTCTTTACTATATTTTTTTATGATATCGTCATACTGGCCAATCTTCCCTGTTTCTTTAATACTAAAATAGTCGCTTTTCATTCTCTTCTTGAACTGATGACTGTTTTTGAAGTATTTGGAATAAATTATATTGTAAAAACCATTTTTCTTGATTTTTCTAAGCCATTCATTTATAGCTTCTTTCAGTTTAGGCGAATCTTTTCTTACAGCCCATGCAACCCTCTGCGAAAGACTAATTTTAGTATCTATATCAAGATCCGAATAATATGATTTATTTATCTGTGCTATGTTATTATCGGCTATGGTATATTTAATATCTCCATCAGCAACCATTTTAATTATTTCTTCAGTACTATAACTACCATCAATGAAATTCACATATATAGTGTCTCCAAGCTCTTTTTCAAGATTTTTAATTCTTTCGTAATAACTCGACTCCCGCCTTATACTTACAGTATCTCCAAGTAACTGAGTTACATCTTTTATTAATTTTTTATCTACATTGTGTGTTCGCATTTGCCACCATTTATGAGGCTTGCGCTGTACGAGTACCTGGTAAATAATATTGTAAGAATCTGTAAATGCAATTTCTTCTTTTCTGCTGTTTGTAACAGCCAATCCATGACCTATAATGTCTCCTTCTCCATTTTTCAGCATGGGAATTATTTCATTTATATCACGAACTTTTATGACTTTCAATTTGACTCCAATCTCTTCTGCAAAATTCTCAAGTAATTCAAACTCAAATCCCATGCTTTTTCCTTTGTATAGAAAATAACTTGAGGGAGAATGGACCGTTAAAACCTTTAATATACCTTGCTTTTTTATTTCATCTAAGTCTCTACCTTCTGACATTTCCTCTTTTGTACTACTAGATTTTTTTGAAATAGGTTCTTTTTTCTCTACAACTTTGTTTTCAACAGAGTTGCAAGAAAATAGAAGAAATAAAGAAATTATTAAAAGGTATATCTTATTCATAAAAACATGTTTAAATAATAAAACTTTGGATTGCCAAATCGTAAGATTTTAATCCAAAGCCTGCTATTGTTCCTTTACAATTTGGCGCAATAAAGGATTTATGTCTAAATTCCTCCCTCGAATGTACATTTGAAATGTGTACTTCAATTACTGGAGTAGTAACTCCTTTAATGGCATCTGCTAATGCTACCGATGTGTGAGTATAAGCTCCGGCATTAAAAATAATACCATCATAATTAAAACCTACTTCGTGAATTTTATTTATCAACTCCCCTTCTATATTCGATTGATAGTATGACAATTCGATTTGGTTAAAGTTTTGCTTTAGCTCTAAAAAATAATCTTCAAAAGTTTTACTACCGTAGATTTCTGGTTCGCGTTTACCTAATAAATTTAAATTCGGACCGTTCAATACAAGTATTTTCATAATTCAATAAGTATAAATATAAGAAGGTGATAAGTATATATAATTGTAAGGTACAAATATTCTGTTTTTAAATATATTTGTTAAAGTCTAAAATTAACAAATAATTACATCGAAAACTAATATGAATTGGAAATCAGGGATAAATGATTTTTTAATGTATCTGAAATTAGAAAAAGGATTATCAGAAAACACTATTATTTCATACGAAAATGATATCCTAAAACTCAGCAGACATTGTATTTCTTTAGATAAGAATGACCCATCAAAAATAGATAAGGACACAATTTCTGAATTCATATTTCAAATTGCTAAAATTGGCTACAACCCAAAATCGCAAGCTAGATTGCTTTCTGGCATTAGAGGTTTTTATAATTTTTTACTGCTAGAAGATTATATAACTACAAATCCTGCAGATTTGGTTGAAGCCCCCAAAATACAACGAAACTTACCCGAAATTCTATCTGTTGAAGAAATTGATACATTGATTGATGCCATAGACCGAAGTACAAAAGAAGGAGAAAGAAACCGGGTAATAATAGAAACGTTGTATGGATGTGGATTACGAGCAAGCGAATTAATATCTCTTAAAATATCAGATCTATTTCTAGAAGAATCAATTCTGAAAGTACAAGGAAAAGGCGACAAACAACGTTATGTACCTCTTGCTGATAAAACAAAAGAAATCATTGAATTTTATTTAAATGAAATAAGAGGAGATTTCCCTTATGTCTCAGGAGAAGAAGATACTTTGTTTGTAAATAGAAGAGGAAAACAATTAACTAGAGTTATGATTTTTACGATAATCAAACAGCTTAAAGAAAAATCAGGAATAAAAAAGAAAATTAGTCCGCACACTTTTCGTCATTCCTATGCCACACATTTATTGGAAGGAGGTGCTGATTTATTAGATATTCAACAGCTTTTAGGTCATGCAAGCATTGCTACAACTGAGATATATTTACACACCGAACAAAGCAAATTGAAAGATGTGATTTACAACTTTCATCCTAGAAACAAACAAGCTTGATGTTAAATGTTTGAAATGCAGATATTTACATTGGGTTTATTTTTAAATAAGTTCGATTTTTCGTATCTTAGAGGATAAACTAATTACAACCTAATTAAAAAATTAAGATTATGAAAAAATTACTGACATCCCTAGTATCACTCTTTCTGATAGTAAGTCTCGGATCTTGTGATAAAGTAAAAGAATTAGCAGACATAGATTTTGATGCTAATTTCTCCACTCCAAGTATGACCATCAATCCTTCAATGGCAAAAACAGATGGTGGTTATAATTTTACTGTTAACAGTAACATCAATCCACTTAGTAATGTTGACGTTAAAAAATATATCAGCAAGATAAAAAAATGGAAAGTAAATTCTATTGAGATAGAAATCATACGAGTATCTGAATCTGGAACTTATCTAACAGAAGGAACTACTCTAGAAATGCAAGGCTCTAAACATAAAGCTTCAGTTACTATTAATGAAGACACCAAAATATTTGAAGGATATAAATATAAGGTACCTTCAGCGGTGTATAAAAAAGTAGAAAAGATCCTTAATGACAAAGAAGATTTCGATATAAAATTTGATGGAGGATTGAACAACAATGCAACTGTAGTAATGAAAGTTAATATAGATGTAACTATTACTGCAAATCCACTTTAAAACATATAATTTCTTAACTAAAACAAAAGGCTATCATAATTTGGTAGCCTTTTGTTTTTTTATGTTAAAAAATTAGATTTCAAAATCTAACTTCAAACCATCATAAGCTAGAAATACATTTTTTGGCAATGTTTTTTGTACTTCTTCGTGAAATCCTAAGTATTGACTAATATGTGTTAGATAGGCTTTTTTCGGTTTTACGCGCTGCACAACTTCTAAAGATTCTTTAAGACTGAAATGAGAATGATGTTTCTCGTGTCGAAGTGCATTAATAATTAAAATATCTACATTTTCTAATTTACTGTATTCACTTTCAGGAATTGCATTAGTGTCGGTTATATATACTAAATTGCCAAACCTATACCCTATCACATCAAGTTTTCCATGCTTTAGAAACAAAGGAACTACTTTTATATTTTTGAAATAAAAAGTTTCATTTTTCACTTTGTGTTCTTCTATACCTGGTGCTCCTGGATATTTATCTTCTTTAAAAATATAAGGAAATCTTTCTCTAACAGATTTCAAAACCACATCTTGGGCATAAAATGGCATATCCCCTTTCATCTTAAAATAAAAAGGTCGTATATCGTCAACACCTGCAATATGATCGCTATGCTCGTGAGTTAAGAAAATAGCATCTACATGCTTTACATTTTCTCTAAGCATCTGATATCTGAAATCTGGTCCACAATCTATAACTATATTGATACCTCCGATTTCCAATAAAGCAGAACTCCTCAATCGTTTATCTTTGGAATTTTCTGACAAACTAACTGGGTGGTCCGATCCTGCTACAGGAATACCTTGAGAAGTACCCGTTCCTAGAAATGTAAATCTTGACTTTTTCAATACTTATTTATTTTTCAATAAAAGTAGTAATTAACGTCTAAATAGCCACAAATTCATCATTTGTTTCTACCACTTTCCCCGGTACAAATTTATCCATTTTTACGTTTCCTACTCTGTACCTAACTAAACGTAGTGTTGGGAATCCAACTGCTGCAGTCATTTTTCTTACCTGTCTGAATTTTCCTTCGGTAATAGTTATTGAAACCCAACTTGTAGGACCATGTCTTTCGTCTCTAACTTTTCTAGATCGTTCCGGAAAATTAGGATTTTCTAGTTTTGAAGCTTTGCCGGGTTTGGTTATGTATTTTTTACCATTAACGCTAATCTCTACACCTAACTTAAGTTTTTCTATGGCTTCATCGTCAATTAAACCATCAACTTGCACGTAGTATTCCTTCTCTACTTTATTACTTCTTATTTTTTCACTCAACTTACCGTCGGTTGTTAAAAATAGAAGTCCCTCAGAATCCTCATCTAATCTACCAATGGCCATCACCCCTTCAGGAAATTCATAAAGTTCGCCAAGAAGTTTCTTATTCTTCCTGCGATTCTGATTATTTACAAATTGACTCAAATAGCCATAAGGCTTATGAATTAAGTAGTGATGATGCTCTTGCATGGTGTCGATAAATTTTAACACTACAAAACTACAGTATTCGTATTAAAATTTAGCGTGCAACTGAAGTATAAATGCTCCTTTATAATCAGAAATTTTCAGTGATGTCGGGTTGTAATCAGGACGTGTTGAATATTGAGCAGATATTTTAACATTGTTTCCCATTATTAAATAATGAATACCGAAATCTTGCTGAAAAGAGGCTTCATTCAATCCTTCAAAATCTTTATAGGTAACAGCGTAAAAAGGCATTAACTTTCTTTTGCCCTTAAATATATTTTGAGGTACAACATACGAAATACTGAAATATCCCACGTTTCCTGTACCTATGGAGAATTGGTTAATTCCTCCTCCTTGTGCAGATGTTTCAGCATCAGGGTCACTTGTTGCAAATCCACCCATTACTGCTCCAGATTTTAGATAGTTACTTCCATAATCGTATCTATAATACGCTGAGTAAATATTTAACACACTCTCGTTAGCTAAAGGTTTTTCGAACCATAAATCAGCTGAAAGGCTTACCTGGTCATATAAAGCAATAGTTGGTTTTGTATCATATTCCTTATTATGTTCTAACACTCCTGACGCATCGGGCGTATATTGAAATCCTGCTCCAATATTTAAAAACGTACCTTTTTTTCCAAAATATGTCATTTTCTTAAAAGGCGTTACAGCTACCGATTCTTTCTCAAAAAAACTATACGAAGCATAACCTTTGTAACTGAAATTTGAATGATATCTGTTGAAAGCAATATCGTATTCTCCTTTATCAATGATTTGCTTATCATCCAAAATTTTAGTGGATGATGTTGACATTATTGGCTGATTTATCGAAAAACTATAATCAACTCTCCCTAATTGTCCCTGAAGAAAAACACCGTATTCCCTAACAAAATCATCAGAAACATTCACGTTGGGAAAATTCACACCCGGATTATCAAGTGTAAGTTGAGTAGTATATGTAACGTTTGACAAACGAGAAAGACCATTCCACATATGCAATCCTGCTCCTATAAATGTCTTATTGGCAATTCTAGTTTTGTACCACAAATCGTGAAAAAATATACCCGAATGTAATTCTCCATAATTTGCATGGCTAGTTAATCCGATTTGAGTGTATATATAATGTCTGTTTTCGTAGTTAACCATTGCCGAAAGCCTCATTCTCCTTAATGCAAAATCAGAATAATAATTTATTGGCGACTTGGTTCTTTTATCAATAGTACCATTATTCATTTCCAAGTTTCTGTACCAAAACTCAACTCCCACTCCAAATTTCATATATGAAGTTCCTTTTTCGTTAAGTTTTAACACTAAACCTTTTTTAGCAATTTTTTCAATACTAGGTGTCTTTGACTCTTTAGACTGAGAATAAACATCAGTATTGATTGTAACTAAAATAAACAAAACAATAATAAAAGAATACTTATTTAAATACATTGCATCAATATTTGTAATAATATGACTGCGAAATTAAACAATAATCAAAACATTCGAACTGATAAAATAATATTTATGCAACTTTTATTACATTAATAAGTAACTGATAAAATATCAACATTAATTGCAATCATTAATGTGGAAATATTAATAATCTTTAATCCATATCTAGAAAATTACATCTTAAAGTTTTTGTTTAAATTATTCCTCTTAATGAGAGAAATATCTAACACTCTATATGAAGAAATTATTTTAGTAAAAAATACCCGAAACGATGAATAACAAAGTAAATTTGTTTTCGTAATAGAAACAGAATTAAATAATGAGAAACAAAATCTACATATTAATATTATTATTGGGAAGTGTCCTACAATTATCAGGTCAAGAAATAAAGCCTGGAGCCTACCAAATTGATGATTATATAAATCTTATAAATGGTAAAAAAGTTGGAATTGTAGCCAATCAAAGTTCAGAAATAAATGGCAAATCGTTGGTAGATACACTTATTGACTTAAATCAAAATATTGTTAAGATTTTTTCTCCAGAGCACGGATTTAGAGGTAAAGCTGATGCAGGTGCAAAAATAAACGATGAGATAGATGAAAAGACAGGTTTAGCTGTAGTATCACTTTATGGTAAAAACAAAAAGCCTAAAAAAGAACAATTACAAGGAATAGATGTGATGCTTTTTGATTTGCAAGATGTTGGAGTAAGATTTTACACCTACATTTCTACTCTTCATTATGTAATGGAAGCATGTGCCGAAAATAATATCCCCATAATAATTCTTGACAGGCCAAATCCAAATGCACATTATATTGATGGACCTATGCTCGAAGAAAAATACAAATCGTTTGTGGGCATGCACAAAGTTCCTATAGTTTATGGCATGACAATAGGCGAATATGGAAAGATGATTAATGGAGAAGGATGGCTGAAAGATGGACTAAAATGTGAATTACAAGTAGTGAAAATAAAAAACTACAATCACTCAATGAAATACGATTTACCGGTAAGACCATCACCAAATCTGCCAAACGAAAAATCTATCAATCTCTACCCTAGCCTTTGTTTTTTCGAAGGCACCCCTATATCGGCAGGACGAGGAACAGAAATGCAATTTCAAATATTTGGAGCTCCCGAACTAAAAGGAATGGATTTTCAGTTTACGCCTCACCCAAACTTTGGATCTAAACATCCTAAATTCAATGGCAAAAAGTGCTACGGAAAAGATTTGAGAAACGAAAAATATCTATCTGAAATAAACATAACTTGGCTAATTGAAGCCTACAAAGCGTATCCAAATAAAGATAAGTTTTTTAATTCCTTTTTCAAGAAACTAGCAGGAACCGAACAACTTCAACAACAAATTATAGAAGGCAAATCTGCTACAGAAATAAAACAATCGTGGCAAAAAGGACTTAATGAATTCAAAAA
>CAZIYK010000026.1:0-12301 GCA_964543445.1 uncultured Flavobacteriales bacterium | reverse complement strand
TCAACAGGCTTGATTTCTTCATTCGCACTAGCAGTTGTTTCTTCCGTCTGCGAGTAAGCGTTTAATGAAAATACTACAAGCAGTAGTAATAAATAACGTAACTTTAGTACCATGGTGTCATTTTTATAATTAATATAATCCTATTTAACAAAATTATAATTTTTTTGTAATTACAAACTATTTTAAGCAACTTTTTTTAAAGATTAACAAATGAATAATCTGATATATGCTCCGAATTAATGATTATGTCCTTCAATTTCTGATAATCTTCACGATTATTCACAAAATCTATCTTACTCACATCTACCACCAATATCTTCAGATTTGTCTGCTTTTTCATGAACTCTAAATAGCCCTTGTTTATCTTTTCTAGATAGTTAGCTTGAATATTTCGCTCGTATTCCCTCCCTCTTTTCTTTATATTTTCTAACAATCTATCAGTATTCTGATATAAATATACAAATAAATCCGGTTTTACAAGATTATTGTACATCATCATAAACAACCTTCTATAAAGTTTAAATTCTTCTTCTTCTAAGGTTATTTCTGCAAAAATTAATGACTTAAAGACATAATAATCTGAAATAATGAACGGAGAAAACAGATCTGGCTGACTTGTTTCATCACTTAACTGTTGATATCGCTCAGCTAAAAATGACATTTCAAGTGGAAATGCATATTTTTTCTGATCCTTATAGAACTTTGGTAAAAATGGATTATCAGCAAACTGCTCTAATATAAGTTTCGCTCCATATTCTTCCGATAACATCTTACTAAGAGAAGTTTTTCCAGAACCTATATTTCCTTCAATAGCTATGAAATTGTACTTCATGAAACTAAAATACTTTTATTACAGACTCTTCATCCTTACAAACATCAAGCAAATAGTCTATTGTTTTATTTTCTAATGGGTGCACCAACTCTCCTGCAATTTCCGACAAAGGCACCAATACAAATTTTCTTTCTGTCATTCTAGGATGTGGAACCACGAGTAATTCACTTTCTATTACTAAATCATCTATCAAAAGAATATCTAGGTCTATTGTTCTAGATTGATAACCTGAACTCTCAACATTTCTCACCCTACCCATTTTTGTTTCTATATCTAACAATGTTTTCATAACATCATCAGGATTTAGGGTACTTTGAACACAAATAGCTCTATTCAGAAACTCATCATCACTCTGAAATCCCCATGGAGATGTTTGATAATAAGACGAATATTTTTCTATAACTCCAATTTTTTCAGAGATTTCTCTGCATGCATCATCTATATACCCCTTCTTGTCTCCAATATTCGAGCCTAATATTATGTATATGTTCTTCTTCATCTAATTCCCATTTTTCGTAGAAAAACAAAAGTAATTATTATTGTAACATTTGTTCAGAATAGATATTATAATTTATCAACTATATATTATCTTCGTGAAGACACATTACATCTATAACTAATCTGAAAAAGCGAACATTTTATTTACGCAATTATGAAACAATTTATTAAAATTACTTTAGCCACAATAGCTGGTATTTTCCTTTCATGGATTCTTTTCTTCATCATCATTGCTGGCATCAGCTCATCTATGTCGGGTAGCGACGATAAAGTCGAAATACCTGACAACTCTGTTTTAGAGTTAGATTTGTCAGTTAGTATAAAAGACAAGGATGACTACAATCCAATGGATTTATTCAAAGCTTTTAGCTCTGACAATAAACAACCTCTACAATTAATAACAATTCTAGACAATATAGAAAAAGCAAAATCAGATCCTAAAATAAAAGGAATAGCTATTACAAGCGGATTAATTACTGCTGGATCGGCTCAACTTACTGAAATTCGCGAAAAATTATTGGATTTTAAAACTTCAGGGAAATTTATTGTTTCTTACTCTGATATTTACACACAGAAAGCTTATTGGTTGAGTTCTGTTTGCGATACAATTTTCATTAACCCTGTAGGAACTTTGATGTTTAAAGGTCTTGCGGCTCAGATAACTTTTTACAAAAATCTTGAAGACAAATTTGGGATTAAATACGACGTAATCAGACATGGAAAATTTAAAAGCGCTGTAGAGCCATACATCGCAGATAAAATGAGTGATGCAAACAGATTACAAACTTCAAGATTACTGAATTCTGTTTGGGATACTTACCTAAACGATATTTCTAAATCTCGAAATATTTCTGTTGAAGAACTTAATAAAATAGCAGATGAAAGAGTTACAAATTCTCCTATAGAAGCTAAAAAAGTTGGTTTAGTAGATAGAGTAGCTTATGTAGACGAATTTTATGCTTCAATAAATAAGGCTTTAGGAAATGACATCGATAACAAACTTGAATTTGTTGAGATATACGACTACAAGAAAGTTAAACCTGAAAACAAAAAAGAATTTACTAGAGACAAAATTGCCATAATTTATGCTGAAGGAGAAATAGTCTATTCTGATGGTCCATCTATCGATAATATTAAACCAAGCGAGATGGCAAAGGCAATAAGACAAATAAGAGAAGATGATAACATAAAAGGTGTTGTTATGAGAGTAAATTCGCCTGGAGGTAGTGCTCTTTCAAGCGATTTGATTTGGAGAGAATTAGAATTACTGAAAAAAGAAAAGCCTTACGTAGTTTCTTTTGGTAACGTTGCAGCATCAGGAGGTTATTACATATCGTGTGGAGCAGAAAGAATATTTGCACAAGAAAATACTATTACAGGATCAATTGGTGTTTTCGGAATGTTGCCAAATGTTGAGCAAGCTGCCAAAAACATCGGGATAACAAGCGAAGTGGTAAGCACAAACAAACATTCGTTTGAACACTCTCTAATAAAAGGAGCATCTCCAGAAATAAAAGCTCTAATTCTTAAAGGTGTTGAAGAAACATATTCAACTTTTGTTAATAGAGTTTCTGAAGGACGTAAAATGAAATTTGAAGATGTAGATGCAATCGGACAAGGTAGAGTTTGGAGTGGTAAAGATGCATTGAAAATTGGGTTGGTAGATGAAATTGGCGGATTGCAAGACGCTATAGCATATGTTGCCAAAAAAGTTGATTTAGACAATTATAGAATAGCAACATACCCTGAAAAAGAAGATGAATTCGAAAAATTAATGAGTACTTTTAGCATAGAAGCTAGACAAGCCGTAGTGAAATATGAATTAGGAAGCGAGGCTTACAAAATCTATTCTCAATACAATTTATTCCAAAATAAAGAAGGATTGCAAATGAGAATTCCATTTGATTTATCGATAAACTAATCCTGAATAAATATTACTATAAAATAGAGGCTGCCCTTTTTTGGGACAGCCTCTTTTTTTATCTTTCCATATAAATAAAACGTTATATAAAACTAGAAGGAAATTTCACTATTTCATTTGCTCTAAAGCATCGTTCACACTATCTACAGGGAGTTTACACATTTTATCCTTACAAACGTAAATCATTGTTTTGCCAGGTACTTTTCTGTCTTTCAGGATTTCCAAATCTCCTTCTATCTTACCTCCCGAGAGAAATACATTTGGTAAATAATGCTGTTCGAACTCTTTCCTCAATAATTCGTAATTATCTCCCACAATAGCTACCTCGTACGGGCTACTAACATACCAAGCCATAAGTATATCCCAATTTGCATAGTAAGCTCCTCCCGTAATTGTATTTTTTGCAACATTGCTAAGCATCTGTTTTGCTTTACTTAAATAATCTTTATTGAAAAGATACTGACCAAGCACAAATAGATTTTTCGCCATTTGCGAATTAGAAGATGGAATAACATTGTCAGACACTTCTGTTTTTCTAGTAATCAAAGCTTTGTCCTCATCTGAAGTAAAGTAGAACATCCCTGAATTGCTATTATAGAAATGTAGGATAGTATAATCGGTTAAGTATTCTGCAGTTTTCAACCATTTTTCATCGAAAGTAGCTTGGTACAAGTCTATAAAAGCATCGATGGTGAAGGCATAATCGTCCATAAAGGCATTAATGGTTGACTTACCATCTTTATAATTTCTATTTAGGCTACCATTTTCTGTCATCATTTTGGTCATAATGAAATTGGCATTCTGTAAGGCTATATTCAAATATTCCTCATTATCGAAAACTTTGTAAGCATCTACATAAGCTTTTAGCATAAGTGCATTCCATTGGGTTAGAATTTTATCATCTAAACCTGGCCTTACACGTTTGCTACGTGCATTTAATAGGATTTTTTTCGCTTCCTCTACCCTATTTCTAACCTCATCAACAGTTATGCTAAATCTCTTTGCAACCTCCTCATCGGTTTCGTAACGGTAAAGAATATTCTCTCCATTTTCCCAATTTCCATTATCGGTAACATTGTAGTAATCTATAATAAAATCTGCTTTGTCGCCAAGAATTTGTTTCAGTTCGAATTTAGTCCAAACATAAAACTTACCTTCTTTGCCTTCGCTATCAGCATCAAGTGCCGAATAAAAACCTCCTTCGGGAGATGTTAATTCGCGTTTTACAAACTCTAGTGTTTCTTCTACAATTTGTTTGTACCTCTGATTTTTAGTTTTCTGATATGCCGAAGAATACAAACTAACAAGTTGGGCATTGTCGTAAAGCATTTTTTCGAAATGAGGAGCAAACCACTGATCGTCGGTGCTATATCGTGCAAATCCACCACCTATTTGATCGTAAATTCCACCATCAGCCATCTTGTCGAGAGTAGTTGTTACCGCTTTTAAAGCATCTTTGTTTCCTGTAAGATAATTGTAGTGCAACAAAAATTGATATCCAACAGGAAGTGGAAATTTAGGAGAACCTACCGAGCCTCCAAATTTAAAATCAATTGTTCTTTTCCAATTTTTGAAAATACTATCTAAGTTGGAGATTGTAAATTCCGGTTGTTCGTCATTCAAATATATTTTTTCGGTAGAATGAATTCCTTTAGTAATTGAATTAGCTCGTTCTTCTGCTCCTTCGGGATTTTCATCAACATATTGTTTTACTTTACTCAACATATCCATCCAATTGGCTTTCGGGAAATAAGTACCTCCATATATAGGTCTCCCATCGGGTAGAGCAATACAATTTAGTGGCCAACCTCCGCCGCCAGTCATAATTCTAACAGCATCCATGTAAACCTGATCTATATCGGGTCTTTCTTCTCTATCTACTTTTATTGATACAAAATTCTCATTCATGAATTTAGCTACCTCTTCATTTTCGAAACTTTCGTGCTCCATTACGTGACACCAATGACAAGCCGAATAGCCAATACTCACAATAATTAATTTGTTTTCTCGCTTTGCTTTATCTAGAGCTTCTTGTCCCCAAGGATACCAATTCACAGGATTATGAGCATGTTGTAGCAAATAAGGGCTACTCTCGTCAATTAATTTGTTGGTATATTTTTGATGAATATCATTAGGCATAACTTCCTTATTTTTAACATTATTTGAATTACACGAATACAGCGTTAAAACAGATATCAATAGTATTTGTAGTGTTTTTTGCATCGCGAATTTTTGTTTAATGTAAAGGTGCAATTATTATCATCTAAGATATCAATAATTCAATACTAGTTAACTATGCGAGGATAAGTGTATTTTATTATTACTATTGACATTTCATTCAAAAAAGTAAGTTTTTAACAAACCTTTAACAATTATTTTATATCTTCATTTCCTGATATGCTAACCTATTAAAACAAACGATTATGAAGAAAATTACTATCTCATTTTTTGTACTATCATTCCTATTTTCATCTTTGGCAATAGCCCAAGACAGTACAAAAGTAAAAGTAACCGAAGGTCCTGTAAAAGGAAAAATTTACTTCGCTCCACTACCTGCGATTGCTGTGAACCCAACATTTGGTGTACTTTACGGACTTGCTGCATCTACAAATATGTTTGTTGGTAATCCTGAAACAACTAGAATGTCAACATCATTGGGGACATTGACATACTCTACAAAACACCAGTTGATGTTTACCTTCAAAACCAATGTTTACATGCCCGATGATAATTGGATATTGATGGGTGATTGGAGATTTTTTGACACATCTCAGCCTACTTATGGCTTAGGTACAGGTCCTCAATCTGCAAAATTGGCTGGCCAATCTTTCCCTATTGGAGATGAAGGTATGTTTAGTGAGCCTATTGACGACGCTCAAATGATGGAATTCAAATACCTTAGATTCCATGAAACAGTTTTAAAGAAGATTAGAACTAATTTTTATCTAGGTATAGGATATCACCTCGATTTACATTACGATATAAATGATAATCTATTAGACCTTAAACCTGAAGATGGTTCAGACCCGGTTATTACTAGCCATTATTCATATTCAAAAGCATACGGATTCGATCCAATAGAATATTCTCTATCAGGTATTTCGCTTAACGCACTTTACGATGCTAGAGACAATGCTGGTACACCTTACAAAGGACAGTATGCATTGGCTACATTCCGTATAAATCCAACTTTTTTGGGAAGTACAAAAAACTCAACTTCTCTTTGGCTAGAATACAGAAACTACATAAGACTATCTGAAAAGCATCCACAAAACCTTATTGGTATTTGGGCTTATGCAAACCTTCAAACTAGTGGAGACCTTCCTTATCTAGATCTTCCCGCATTAGGTTGGGATCAATTCGGACGTTCGGGTAGAGCTTATACTCAAGGACGTTTCAGAGGGCATAATCTTATGTATTTAGAAACAGAATATCGTTTCAGATTGGCTGGATTGAAGAACAATCCAGATTTCTTTGGAGCAGTAGTTTTTGCAAATGCAACTACAGCTAGCCGTAAAGAATATTCTTATGAAACCGAGACTTATGATGGCATAGATCTATTTCAATACGTTGAACCAGCGGTTGGATTTGGATTGAGATTTATGATAAATAAAGTTACTAGAACAAATCTATCATTAGATTATGCTTGGGGTATGTACGGTTCTCAAGGTCTATTCTTAAACTTTAACGAAAGTTTCTAACAAAAAAGGAAGTATTAAAATTTTATATAACAACCATTAATAATAATTATGAAAACATCTATTAGTAAGTTTCTTGGAATTATGATTATGGCAGGATTTATGTTAACATCCTGCGATTCAAACATCAAATTTCCACCTGTTTCCGAAACTCCAACAGGAGAATATCATACAGGACAAATTGTGTGGCACGATTTAGCTTCGCCAAATCCAACTGAATCAATGAATTTTTATTCAAAGGTTTTTGGTTGGGAATTTGAAACTCTAGGTTCGGGAGATCAAAGCTACTATGTAATTTTAGCAAAAGGAAAGCCAATTGGAGGCATCTTTAAACTTGCCAATAAATACGGAAAATCTGGAGAATGGGTAAGTTCAATATCAGTACCAAATGTTGACGATGCAGTAGAGTACAACAAATTACAAGGAGGTAAAACAGTTTTCAAAACTGCTCTATTCAAGGGAAGAGGTAAAACTGCTTTAGTTCAAGATCCACAAGGTGCTATGGTTGCTTTTTTACATGCTGATGGCGGTGATCCTAAATTCTCAAAACCAAAAAACAATACATGGCTTTGGAACGAACTATGGACAACAGACTTTGAAGGATCAGTTGATTATTACAAGCAATTATTCGGATTTGATGGTAAAAACATATTAGGTAGCAAAAAACCATATTATGTTTTTGAAAACAACAATGTAAAATATTGTGGTGTTTTAGGAAATCCTGTAAAAGGATCTAGAAGTGCTTGGATGCCTTATATCAAAGTAAACGATGTTAATAAAGTAATGGAAAAAGCTAGAAAAGCAGGTGCATACGTTATGATGGAACCAAATGCAAATATTAGAAAAGGCAGTGTTGCTGTATTGCTAGACCCACAGGGAGCACAGTTTACAATTCAAGTATGGCCAATTAAATAACTTAAAAATTAAAACGTGATGAAAAATAAAACTCAAAGATTAATAGTAGTGCTTTTTGCTGTTTTTAGTTTAACGTTATTAGCTGGATGTGCAAATGCACGTTGGGGAGCAAATGCTGGCGTAGGCGTTAATTGGGGACCACACGGACCTACACTACACCCACATGTCGACCTAGATTTATACAGTGGAGGGAAACTATAATTCTGAATAAAAAATAATAAAATGAAAAGAATATTTTTAATAGCAAGTATCGTTCTAATTGGTGCATTTAGCCAACTTCATGCTCAATCAAATGATGGCTGGATTGTACTTGCTGAAAAAACAGCATCATTTAAAGCAGATAAGGATCAAATATCTCTTAGAGGCAATAAAAGAGATGTATCTAAAATAAAGATAAAGTGTACTCAAGGCACGCTAAAGCTTAAGCATTTAACCGTTACTATGGATGATGGTACTACAAAAGAGTATAATGCCAAAGGTATAGGTATCCTGAATAAAGGAATGAGCTCGTTTGCTTTTGATTTGCCAGGAAAAGGGAAGAAACTAAAACATATTGAATTGGAATATGATTCAGTTGGAAATATCCTTATCTCTAAAAAAGCAAAAGTACAGGTATTAGGAAAAGAAGATAATAAAGACAAATAACCTGTAATGAATTTGCATACACGAGTAATAAAAATAAGCTTCTTTTTGGCGTCAGTCATCTTACTTTTAAACAGTTGTTCGCTGTTGAAATTTAAGATTGAATCTGATACCGTTCCTTTGGATACAGAGGTAATAAAAACTAGAATGCAAGTTCACAACTATGGCATTACATTTTTTCATGAGGTGATGGTTGCAGCCGATTCGATTATTAAAACCGAATCGGACAAAACCATTCAGATTAATGCACTTACATGGAAAATTAATGCCTCTAATTCTGCTAAAAGCAAACTATTCCAAAACAATCCTGAAGTTGCATTGTTAGACATGTGGCTGTTAACAGCTTCTATGACTGATTACTTAAAAGATGGCGAAGGTGCTAATCTCTTCGGGAAATCTCAACCAATTGCCGTTGATGCGAGTGAGCGACTTTTAGGTAAAATAGATACAATTGCTGTTAACACATTTGAAGACAACTACGACGAAGCACGTAGTTTTGTAGATAGTATAAGAGAGAATAATCCATTCAAAACAACTAAATTCTACTACGAAACTGTTTTCAACGATTGGTACCGCTATCAACAAATTCCCGACAGTTTAATCGATTACAACAACGGAACTCTACCACAAGTATTGTCTGATTTATCAACACGTATGACAGTTAGTACTGAACAGACTATGCGTGAAACTCAATGGAGTGGCGAGAAACTGTTTAAGCAATCGAATATGGACTCATTGGATTTACAAAAAATGTCAAATGATTTCAACAAACAGTTTGGAGAATTAGTTGTGGTAATGCGAAACAGTGGTCGTACAATGCAAGAAGATGCAGTAATAATGCGCCGTGACATTGCAGCTTATTCTGAAAAGTTTGATCAGAAATTTGACTCGCTTATGGTATTGGCTACACGTGAATTAACACTTTTCCGCGACAGTTTGAGTGTTGAACGTGAAGCAGTAATGAAAGATTTCGACAAAACATCAAACAAGCTAGTAAAAACCGCCATGGAAGAATTACACTCCATGATAAAGGATATCTTGTTTTATGTTTTACTAATCCTAATTGCAATTTTGTTTATACCATTTGCTTTAGGATATATAACCGGAATAACCATACAACGCAGAAAGGACAAAAAGGATAATAACGAATAACTAAACACAAATAATCTATATGAGAAACTTAATGCTACTTATGATTATGGTTTCAGCCTTATTTAGCTGTAATCAATCAGACGAAAAATCAAAACAAAAAGCGGATGCCGAACCGTACAAACTTCAACAAACCATTTTTTATGGTGGAGACATTATTACAATGGAGGGCGACAAGCCTGAATATGTAGAAGCTGTTGTACAACGCGAAGGCAAAATTATTTTTGTTGGCTCTAAAGAAGAAGCCTTTAAGAAATTTGAGGGCAAAGCAAAGAAACACGACTTGCATGGCGAAACAATGTTTCCAGGTTTTATAGAGCCTCATGCTCACCCTGTATCAATCGGAGCTTTCATTTTAGCTAATGATATTGTTGCACCGCACGAGTGGCGTATGCCTCATAAAACATACCCAGGTGTAGAAGGTAAAGAAAACTACCTAAAAGCTGTAAAAGACATTATCGACAGTAAAGAAGATAAAACTGAAACAGTTATGATTTGGGGATATCACAAATCATGGCATGGCGATATTACTTTAGCTGATATTGATAAAGTTACAGGCGATGTACCAACTATTATTTGGCAACGTTCTACTCACGAACTTTATCTTAACTCAGCTTGTGTTAAGAAATACGGAATTAAAAAAGGTGATTTATCTAAAGAAGATGACGAACAAGCTGATTGGGATAACTACCACTTCTGGGAGCGTGCTTATCAGCAAATTAAAATGACAAAACTTCAACCTTTCTTCGGTAACCAAGAAATGTTGAAAAAAGGAATGGATAGGATTTCTACAATGATGCTGCAAAATGGTTTAACAGCAATGACAGAGCCTAGTTTCCCTAACAGTTCGTTTGAAGATGAATATGCTGTATTGAAATATGGTACAGAAAGAGCAAAAGCTTATACTATTTATTTAATAGCTGGATTCCCTGAGCAATTTGTGAAGAAAATTGGTAACGATGACTATAAAAAACACATCGAAGAATTACCTCAAAAATACGATACACAATATATCAAGTTTTTGAAAGACCAGTATAAAACTTTTGCCGATGGAGCAATATATTCTCTTGCTTTAGAATTGCGTGAGCCTTTCTATAACTGTGCTAATTGTAAATCAGAATGGATTATTCCTTTAAAAGAAGGTCAAGAAATATTTAATTACTGGTGGGATAACGACTACAGAATTCACATACACATTACAGGAGATTTGGCTTTCGAAAAGTATCTTGATATTGTTGAAGCTGCTATGAAACGTAATCCACGAGAAAAACACATGACTACATTCCATCACGTAGGATTGTTTGATTCTGCACAAGCAGAACGTGCTGCCAAATTAGGTGTTGAAATTTCAGCTAACCCTTATTATTTATGGGCATTGGCAGATAAGTATAGCGAGACAGGTTTAGGAGCAGAAAGAGCATCAAATATGGTTGCTTTAAAAGAATTTACAAAAAGAGGTATTCCGGTTTCTCTTCACTCTGACTTTGCTATGGCACCTGCAGAGCCTTTATTATTAGCATGGGTAGCAGCAACTAGAATTGTTGCAAGTGGAAAAGTAATGAACCCTGAACAAAGAATTTCTGTTTACAATGCAATGAAAGGTATTACAATTAATGCAGCACTTACTTTTAATAAACAGGACGAAATTGGTTCTATTAAAGTAGGAAAAGAAGCTACGTTTACAATTCTAAAACAAAATCCTTTCAAAATTAAGCCAGAAGGCATAAAGGATATTCCTGTGGTTGGAGTGGTTTATAAAGGAAATTTTATTTTGAATAAAAAGAATGCATTAAAAACTACTAAAAAAATGGCAGGACAAATAAGTTGCAAGGCAATTAACGGATACTTTGCAAAGAACACTGTAAAATTTAGCAACGATTTTAAACACCTTGTATTGACAAATCAACACGATTTCGACAAGTTTTTTGGAGTTGCTAAGACTATGAAAAACAAAATAGACAAGATAGACTTTGATAAAAATATGGTTGTTGCTATAATGACTAAGCCTTCAAAAAAATCTACTGAAATAGAGCCTGTTTATTGCGATCACAAAGGCAATAAATTAACTATCAAGTACAAAATCACTGAAGGGAAAGAAAATAGTTTTTCTTCTACAGGTCTGTATTTAGCAGAAATACCAAAAAAGGATATTGAAAACGTAATTTTTAGAACTCGCAACGATGTTGAATTAATTGAAGTTGATAGAGTTAAGAAAAGTATGCCAGGTGGATGGAGCGAAACAGAGGTTACTCCACAGGTAGAAAAAGCTGTTGATTTTGTTTTACAACAAATGAATACATCTGCAAAATTGGATAAAATTGTTTCAGTTAAAACGCAGGTTGTAAAAGGTAAAAACTACGATATCGATTTTAAATTAAACAATGGAGAAGTTTGGAATACCATTGTTTACGTTAATTTGGATGGTAGCATGAAAATGACAAAAGTTGCTACACTGAAAAAATAAAAATGATTAATAGTAAAAATAAACTTGCTGTAGTTTTTATGGTATTTCACGCATTATTAGTAATTGCGTGGAATACCATAAGTTTATGGCTTCTATCTCAAGATAAATCGGCATTAGGACCTACAGCAAGTTTAACAGCTATCTTCTTATTTGCAGCACTAATAGGCTTGTATATTTTCTTT
>CAZIYK010000025.1:0-12548 GCA_964543445.1 uncultured Flavobacteriales bacterium | reverse complement strand
CTATTTCACTAATCCAAGTTCAATAAGTTTATTGGCAATTTCTCTATTGTTAGCCAATCTAGGTGTTTTGTTTTGTCCTCCTAGTTTACCTATCGATTTCATGTACTCGTTGAAACCGTTTTGTTTTACTTCCCTAATAACTAATTCTCGCAACACCTTACCCGTAATAAGATCGTTGTAATATGGGTTTTTAGATCTTAGAGCTTTGTCAATTTTTGCTGCCAAATTTTCAATGTCCTTTGGAGCATTTTCAAACTCTATAAACCATTCGTGATATGGCAATCCCGATTCTGGATTAACTTGTGGAGCAACAGTAAATTCGTTTATTCTGATGTTTTCTCCTGAAAGAGCCTCTTTTAATGAATCTTCTACTTCTTTACCAATTACGTGTTCGCCAAAGGCAGATATAAAATGTTTTATTCTTCCAGAAACTTTTATTCGGTATGGTTTTTTTGATGTGAAAACTATAGTGTCACCAATATTATATCCCCAAAGTCCTGCGTTTGTATTCAATATTAAAACATAGTTTACACCTAATTCTACTTCTCCAATTGTCAATCTTGAAGGGTTTTCGCTGTAAAATTCGTCTGCAGGAATAAATTCGTAGAACATACCATTATCAAGAAGTAATAGCATCCCGTCTTCTTTTTGAGAATCTTGAAATGCAATAAATCCTTCTGATGCAGGATATAATTCGAGTACATCAATTTTACGACCTATTAACTCGTCAAACTTTTTTCGGTAAGGTTCGTAAGCAACACCACCATTTATAAATAGAGAAAATTTAGGAAAAAGATCTCCAATTTTCTTTCCTGATTTGGCAACAAGTTTTTCGAAATACATAACCATCCATGGTGGAATACCCGAAATCAAACGCATGTCCTCGTTTACGGTTTCATCAACTATGGCATCAACTTTTTGTTCCCAATCTTCAATTAAGTTTGTCTCCCACGATGGCAATCTGTTGCGTTGCAGATAACTAGGAACGTAATGGGCTGTAATTCCCGATAAGCGTCCAATTTTAATGCCATTTTTCTCTTTCATTTTAGGGCTACCTTGCAAAAATATCATCTTACCATCTACAAAACTGTTATTTCCTGTTTCGTTGATGTAAAGCAATAAAGCATTTTTAGCCGCTTCAATATGATTAGGCATAGATTCCTTAGTTAGAGGAATAAACTTAGCTCCAGATGTTGTACCCGAAGTTTTTGCAAAATACAAAGGTTTCCCTGGCCAAAGAATATCTTTTTCTCCATCAACTACTTTGTTGATGTAATTTATTAAGCCTTCGTAATCGGTTATAGGAACTTGTTTTCTGAAGTCGTCAAAGTTCTTTATATCTTTAAAATTATGGTCTTTCCCAAACTCTGTATTTTTAGCCTTTTCGAGTAGATAATTGAAAACTCTTTTCTGAGTCTCTACAGGAGAATCCGACCATTTTTTTGTTTTATGAAAGATATATTTGGCATAAGCCTTGGCTAATAATCCTTTTACACTCATAATTCGAAATCAATAAAGTTTGTTGGGTTAACTGGGTATCCATTGTACCACAATTCAAAATGTAAATGTGGACCTGAACTCAATTCTCCTGTTGAACCTGAAATAGCTATAACTTCGCCTTGTTCTACAAAGTCTCCTTGTTCTTTTGTGTTTGCAGAATTGTGTTTGTAAACCGAAATTAAATTGTTTTCGTGGTCTATAATTATCACATTACCTGTGGCAGATGTCCACTCCGAGAAAATAACGGTTCCTTCGGCAACAGCCTTTATAGGTGTACCTTCTTTTGTTGCTATATCAATAGCAAAATGCTTATTTTCGGAGTCAAATATCTGAGTTAAGTTACCTTTAATTGGAGCTGTGAGAATGAAATTATGCTTGTTTTCGTCGCCTGTAACGTTGTATCTGTCTTCTCTTTCAACTTCTGCCCTGAAAATAGAATCCACTTTAGATGTAGAAAAATCTATATCGCTATTGTCGCTACTCAACTCTTCTTCGGTATTTATTTTCATGATACTATCCCTATCAACATCACCACTTAGTATCAATGCAAGATTGTCAATGTATTTTTGGTTTTTTATTATTACTTGTTCTAAAGAATCTGTTTTGAATAATAAATTTTGAGATTGTTCTCTTAGTTTAGTAGAGTCATATCCAGGAATATATTCTTTTAAAGGAGTAAATGCGATTAACAATATAGTACCTGCAATAAGAAAAAGAGCAGTTAATGATGTGAATATAAATACATTTAGTCTATTTAATCGTATTGAAAATTTTTCTTCCCAATTATCTTCAGAACTTATTACAAGCCTGTATTTATGGGTTAATTTTTTTTTCAATTTATTTTTCTTATTAGTCATATCGATGTAAAATATATAATGTAATGTTTACAACCATTATTTAATGGAGTATTAAATAGATCGAAATTCGATACAAATATCCAAATAATAAAATTTGTAACTACTGTTTATCTATGTAAAAGTAAAGCTAATTTATTTTGTATTATTTTTAATCAAACGGTAAAGAGTTTTTTGCCTTTTTAAGGCAATATTTATTAACTGATAGGGTGATTAGGGATATTTTATTGTTTATTTTGCGATGGTATTAATATGCTTCAAATTTATTCGTAATAGTTGCTGTAATTATTCTATTTTTATCGAATTATTTTCAAAAGCAAACTAACTGATTGATGAGTAAAAATAAATCAAACATACATTCATATAGTAAGTCAATAGGTTTATTAAAGATTGGGTCTTTGTCTTTAATTGTTTTGTGGCTTGTTTTTTCGTGTTCAAATACTAAAAATAGTTTTGTTAATAGAACATATCATAAAACTACTACTAAGTATAACATTCTTTATAATGGTAGAAATAGTTTAGAAAAAGCGGAAGAAGTTCTTGTAGATGAATATAAGGATGATTTTACTGAAATTCTTCCTGTATCGCCATTTGCAACAGGTATGAATGCTATGAATGCTCGTAGCAGTTTGCAAAAAGTAAGCGAGAAGGCTTCAAAAGCTATACAAAAACACTCAATGAATATTGAGGGTAATGAGTATAACACAAACATAGACGAAGCGTATTTGTTGCTTGGAAAATCAAGATATTATCAATCAAAGTTTTTACCTGCATTAGAGTCTTTCAATTTTATAAAATTAAACTTTAGAAGTGGAAAGGTTTATTATGAAGCATTGGTTTGGTCTGCAAAAACTCAAATAGCGTTAGGAAATTATTCTATGGCAGCATCAGAGATTGATGAAATATTATATATGCCAAGTTTGCCTGAACGATTTAAAGCAGAACTTTATGCCTATCGTGCTGATGCTATGTTGCATCAAAAAAAATACAGTAGTGCAATAGAAAGCATGACAAAAGCTGTTGAGTTGGAAAAGGACATGCGTGTAAAAACTAGATATGCCTACATTTTAGCTCAATTATATAGATTGGATGGGCGAAATACTAAATCAACTCAAGTATTCGAAAAAGTTATTAAAATAGGTACTCCGTATAAATATGTACTTCATGCAAAATTAGATAAAGCAGCAAACTTTGATCCTGATGTAGATGAATTAAAAGAATACGTTTCGGCATTAGAAAAAATGTTGGACGAGAAGAAAAACGTTAACGATAAAGAGAAGATTTATTATCAATTAGGTAGTGTTTATTACAAAGATCAATACTACGAAAAAGCAGAGGAGTATCTGAAACTTGCAATTAAAGAAGCAAAATCTAAGAGGTACGAAAAAGGAGTGGCTTTTGAGTTGCTTGGAGATGTGAAATTCGATCAGGCACAATACAAGAATGCCGCAGCTTACTACGATAGTACTCTTACTACAATGTCTAAATCGTATAAAAATTATAAAGTTGTTTCTAGAAAAAGAAAACAGTTAGACGATGTTATAAAGTTCTTGAATATAGCAGAACGTAATGATAGCATACTTAAGATAGTGGCTATGAATGACGATGAAAGAACTGCGTTTTTCGAGAATTATATAAAATGGCTTAGAGAAGACGATGCTAGAAAGCAAATAGAGGCAGAAGAAGCAGCAAAACTAGCAGAGGAAGAAAGTATGAAAGGTAATGCTGTTATTGGAGGAAAAGCAGGAGGTTTCTATCTATATAACCCTATTACGTTACAGAAAGGACGTCTTGAATTTGAGAAAAAGTGGGGAGATAGACCACTTCAAGACCAATGGAGAATATTGTCTAAACCTGTGAATACTTTAGCAGCTAGAGAAGAAGATAATGAAGCTGCTAATAACGAGGATTTGGGCATAGAAACTAAGGAAGAAAAAAGTTTTGTTAATCCGTTATATACGGTAGAGTATTATACAAGTCAGTTGCCAACAAATGAGGACACTTTGGCTGTTATGAAATCAGATAGAGATTTTGCGTATTATGCACTCGGACTTATATATAACGAACAATTTAAGAAGTATAATTTATCAGCTAGAACGCTTGAAAAATTATTGACTTACGAGCCAGAAGAAGAAATAAAATTACCTACATATTACTACTTGTATAAAAACTACAACACTCTAGGATACAGGAGGATGAAGGAAAAATACAAGTCTATAATACTAAAAGATTATCCTGATAGTAGATATGCTAGCATAATTAATAATCCTGATGAGGTTAATAAGGCAGACAAAGGAAGTGTTGATTTACTATATGAAAGTATTATTAAGAAATTAGGAGAAAGAAAGTTCAGAGATGTAATAACTCTTTCTGATAGAATAATTAAGGAATATCCTTCTAATGAAATAATGCCAAAGGTAGAGTTGATTAGAGCTCTTGCAATAGGCAAGTTAGGAACTCCAGGTGAGTACAAGGAAGCTTTAGAATTTGTTATGTATAATTATCCGAATGACGATGTTTCTGATAAAGCAAAAGCATATATCAAAAGTTTAGAAGAGGATAATAAACGACAATACGATATGAGTAATAAAGATAAACCTCGTATTGTAATTTTTGCTGAAAAGAATACAAGTTTCTATAAATTAAAAAATACTATAGAATATAAAGTATGGCAAAAGAGACTAATCTCTAGTGTTAGTGAATTTTCTTTTGACAAGGATGTGTTCGTAATATTTAATTTCAAAAGTTGGGATAAAGCAGAAGAATTCAAAAAAGAGTATGTTTCTGATAAGTTGATTAGAAGTAAGGTTGATGACAAAAATGTTAAATCATTCATTATTTCTCAGTATAATTTTAATATTTTGCAACGCAAGAAAAATATAGATACATACCTGTCAAAACAATCAAGCACAGAAAAGAAATAATATATGTTTTCAAGAAGTAAAAAAAAGGAAGCTAAGAAAGCACAGTTAGAAGCTGCAAGTGTAAAAAGAAACATTCTTACTGCAGGTACTATTGTTGTCGGGAATATTAAATCTGATGGTGATTTCAGGATTGATGGAGTGTTGGAAGGGGATTTAGAAATAGACGGAAAAATTGTTGTAGGCCCATCAGGTAAAATTATTGGCAATGTTACTTGCGATAATGCCGATGTAGAAGGTGTTTTGTCAGGAATAATCAAAGTAAAAGGATTGATGACTGTAAAACAAGCAGCCAAAATTACAGGAGAGGTTACTACGGGTAAAATAGCAATAGAAACAGGTGCAACATTACATGCTGCATGTACAATGAAAGAAGGTGATAATATTATAAATGAAGGATCAAAAGCAAAAAAGAAAAAATCAGTTCAATAAGTTTGTAAAATTATCTGGGCTAGGAATACAAATGGGAGTAACAATTTATTTGTTTTCTTATTTGGGAGGAAAGCTTGATGCTTATTTTAATACAGAATCAAAAACCTACACACTTATTTTAGTGATAGTAGGTTTTTTATTATCGATACTTAGTTTGATAGTACAGCTAAATAAAATTAATAAAGATGAGTAAAGAATTGCAGAGTAAAATTGTACAATTTGGAGGGCGATTGTTGCTATTCTTATTTCCTAGTTATTGGTTTCAGTTATATATTTATTCTAAATATTCTATATCTGTAGATGATAGTTTATTGCAATTATCGTATTTGGTAAACGGGTTGTTAGTAGTATTTATTTTCGTAGCATTAATGCTTCTGAAAAAAAAGTATAAGGAGCAATTAGGATTTTTATACATGTTTGGAAGTTTACTGAAGTTTGGAGTGTTCTTCATTGTTTTTTATCCTGTTTTTAAAGCTGATGGAGAAGTATCGAAAATAGAATTTAGTTTGTTTTTTATTCCGTATCTAATCAGTTTACTTATTGAAACAGTGGAGTTAATAAAAATACTCAATACGCAAGAAGATAAAGAGGCTTGATTTATTGGTTTGTGTTGAGAAAAAAATCATTTTTTTACCTTTGATACTTAAATAAAACAAATATATTTGTGAGGTAAAACACTGATATCTTAAGAAGATGACAAAAAAAAGATTATCTATTAAAATTACGTTTTTGCTACTGTTGATGTCTATTTTTGCAATAGGCCAAAATCATAGTAGTTCAGCGGAAGATGTGCATGGTACATCTGTGGAGAAAGATGCTAAAGCAGAACAAAAAGAGTTTATAAATCATCACTTAAAAGATTCTTACGACTTCTCATTATTTTCATATACTAACGATGAAGGTGAGGAAGTTTATGTAGGTGTTCCGTTGCCAGTAATCCTGTTTGATAAAGAAGACGGTTTAAAAGTGTTTATGTCTTCAAAATTTCATCATGGCAAAGATATTGCTGAAGTTGGAGGTAGTTTTTACAAGCAAGTTCACGGCAAAATCTATAAAACAGACGAAGCAGGAACTATTGATTTAGATGAACATGGGCATCCTACAAATTACAAACCATTAGATTTTTCTATTACAAAGAATGTAACAATGATTATTATTGTTGCAGCTTTGATGTTTTGGTTGTTTACAAATCTTGCTAAATCGTATAAAACTAATGGAGGTATTCCTACGGGAATTGGACGTTTCTTTGAACCGATAATTTTGTACATCAGAGATGAGATTGCAATTCCTAATATTGGAGAGAAACACTACAAAAAATATATGAGTCATTTATTGACAGTATTTTTCTTTGTGTGGTTTGTCAATCTATTCGGACTTACACCGCTAGGAGTTAATATTACAGGGAATATAACGGTAACTTTAGCTTTGGCATTGGTTACATTTATAATCACTCAATTTACAGCAAATAAGAATTATTGGGCACACATATTTTGGATGCCTGGAATACCTAAGGTAATGAGAGTTGTTTTAGCTCCAATAGAACTTTTAGGTGTATTCATTAAACCATTTGCATTGATGATACGTTTGTTTGCAAACATGATAGCAGGTCACGTAGTATTGATGAGTTTGTTTGGTTTGATTTTCTTATCTAAGAACTTAATAGGAGGTGGACTTACTTTTGCGTTAGCATTTAGTTTGTCTATACTTGAATTGTTGGTTGCTTTATTGCAAGCATACATATTTACTATGCTATCTTCAATCTATTTTGGAATGGCATCAGTAGAACACGACGAAGAACACTAATAAAAACGAATGTTTAATTTTTAATTATATAATTATGGGAGATATTCCAAACATTGTAGGAGCAGGTTTAATCGTTATCGGTGCCGGAATAGGTATTGGTAGAATTGGTGGTTCAGCGATGGATGCCATTGCACGTCAGCCTGAAGCTTATGGTAAGATTCAGACTGCAATGCTTATTGCTGCTGCACTTATTGAAGGAATCGCTTTTGCTGCATTATTTGCATCATAAGTCAAATCAAAAAAATAACTCAGCTGCAACGGTTGGTTGCAGCTAAGTTGTTAATTAAAATTAAATAGAAGCGCTTAAAAATATTTTTATGGAAAAGTTATTTGAAGATTTTTCATTAGGGTTGTTTGTTTTTCAAACGTTGATTTTTATTGGTTTAGTTCTTTTGTTGAAGAAGTTTGCGTGGAAACCAATACTTGACGCTGTAAACGAACGTGAAGAGGGAATTAAAAACTCTCTTGAAGCAGCTGAAAAAGCAAAAAAAGAAATGGCATCTATCGTTGCCGATAACGAGAAGATTCTTAAAGAGGCAAGAATGGAAAGAGATGCTATGCTTAAAGAAGCTCGTGAAATGAAAGATAAAATGATTTCTGATGCTAAAGCAGAAGCTTCGCAAGAGGCAGATAAGTTAATTGCTGTAGCAAAGACATCTATAGAGAACGAAACTATGAAAGCAATGACAGAGTTGAAAAATCAGATTGCTGATTTATCAATTGATATTGCTGAGAAAGTTTTACGCAACGAGTTGTCTAATAAAAAAGCTCAAATGTCTTTAGTTGAAAAACTAGTAGAAGAGGCAGAAGGTAATTTCAGTACTAAGCAATAACAGCAGTTATGAACGGAACTAAAGTAGCATACAGATACGCCAAGTCATTACTTGAAGTTGCTCAGGAGCAAAAGAATTTAGACAAGGTTTACGATGATATGAAGCTTATTAGTGGTACTCTAGAAGAGAACCCTGATTTTGCTGAGTATGTTTCTAGTCCAGTTGTAAAAACTGCTGATAAGATAGAGATTGCAAAAAAGATATTCTCTGGAAAGATAGAACCTCTATCTCTTAATTTTCTTGACTTGATAGCTAATAACGGGAGAGAAGAAGTATTTCAAGAGATAGTTAAACGTTTTATTAATCTTTACGACGAAGTGAGAGGAGTAGAAGTAGCTAGAGTTATTTCTGCAGTTAAATTAGATAAGAAAATTTTATCTCGCATTCAAAAACACGTTGCAGCTCTTACAGGTAAGGATATTGAAATAGTAGAAGAAATAAATGAGGATATAATAGGTGGTTACATACTCAAGATTGGAGACTACCAATACGATGCAAGTGTTTTGTACAATGTACAGAAACTGCAAAGAGAGTTTAAAGAAAACTTGTACGATCCTAAATTATAATAGACCAAAATTTTAGTACATAATAAATACAGTTATGGCAGAAGTAAAACCTGCTGAGGTATCAGCGATATTGAAAGAACAACTTTCTAAACACAAAGTAGAAGGTGAATTAAGCGAAACGGGTACTATCCTAGAAGTAGGAGATGGTATTGCACGTGCATACGGACTTCTTAATGCCGAATATGGTGAGCTTGTAGAGTTCAAAAATGGCATGGAAGGAATGGTACTAAACCTTGAAGAAGATAATGTTGGTATAGTATTGTTCGGTCCTTCATCTGAAATCAAAGAGGGAGATACAGTAAAACGTACAAAACGTATTTCATCGCTTAAAGTTGGTGAAGAAATGTTGGGACGTGTAGTAGATACTCTTGGAAATCCTATTGATGGAAAAGGCCCAATTGGAGGTGAATTATTTGAAATGCCTTTAGAGCGTAGAGCTCCGGGTGTAATATATCGTCAACCAGTAACTGAACCTCTTCAAACAGGTGTAAAAGCAATTGATGCGATGATTCCTATTGGACGTGGTCAGCGTGAGCTTATCATTGGTGACCGTCAGACAGGTAAATCAACAGTTGCGATTGACACTATCATGAATCAAAAAGAGTTTTATGATAAAGGAGAGCCTGTATATTGTATTTATGTAGCTATTGGACAGAAAGGTTCTACTGTTGCAAACATTGTACGTGAACTTGATGAAAAAGGAGCATTAGCATATACTATTATCGTAGCAGCAAATGCATCTGACCCTGCAGCAATGCAGTATTATGCACCATTTGCTGGAGCAGCAATTGGAGAGTATTTCCGTGATACTGGTCGTCCTGCATTGATTGTATTTGACGATTTGTCTAAGCAAGCGGTGGCTTACCGTGAGGTATCACTTCTTCTTCGTCGTCCACCAGGACGTGAGGCATATCCAGGGGATGTATTCTATCTTCACTCTCGTTTGCTAGAGCGTGCTGCAAAAATCAACGAAAATGATGATATTGCATCTCAAATGAACGATTTACCTGATTCTCTTAAAGGTAAGGTAAAAGGAGGAGGTTCTTTAACAGCGCTTCCAATCATTGAG
This sequence comes from uncultured Flavobacteriales bacterium, assembly GCA_964543445.1. Lineage (GTDB taxonomy): Bacteria > Bacteroidota > Bacteroidia > Flavobacteriales > JADGDT01 > JADGDT01. The sequence continues at coordinate 2,570 of CAZIYK010000025.1, read as the reverse complement.
ACACAAGCAGGAGACGTATCAGCATATATTCCTACAAACGTAATTTCTATTACGGATGGACAGATATTCTTAGAGTCTGATTTGTTTAACTCAGGTATTCGTCCAGCCATTAACGTAGGTATTTCTGTATCGCGTGTTGGAGGTAATGCTCAGATTAAGGCAATGAAGAAGGTTGCAGGTACATTACGTACTGACCAAGCTCAGTTCCGTGAACTAGAAGCATTTGCTAAGTTTGGTTCTGATTTGGATGCAGCAACATTAAGTGTAATTGAGAAAGGTAGACGTAATGTTGAGATTCTTAAGCAAGCTCAAGCTTCACCATTTAGAGTTCAAGATCAGATTGCAATTATTTACGCAGGATCAAGAGGTCTATTGTTAGATGTTCCTGTTGAGAAAATGAAGGAATTTGAAGTAGAATATTTAGAATATTTAAATAGTAAGCACGCTGATACTTTAGATACGCTTGCACAAGGTAAATTAACTCCAGAGGTAGAAGAAGTTCTTAAATCTGTAGTTGCTGATTTATCTTCAAAATATAAAAACTAATTGAGTAGCTGAAGCTATTCTAAAAGTATCGTCATTCTGAGCGGAATGCAATGCAGTCGAAGAATCTCGACTTTATGGAAAAGATATTTCGATTTCGCTAGCGCTCCACTCAATATGACGAAAACATAGAAAAGCTTCATCTCTAAATCATATATCAAATGGCTAATTTAAAAGAAATTAGAAATCGTATTACGTCTGTATCTTCAACGAGACAGATTACGAGTGCCATGAAAATGGTTTCGGCCTCTAAGCTTAAGAGGGCTCAAGAAGCTGCGTTTGCTTTACGTCCGTATGCTGATAAATTACAAGAGATACTTCAGAATGTGTCAGCATCTTTAGATGGAGACGAAAAGTCTGTCTTTTCTACTGAACGTGAAGTAAAGAAAGTATTAATAATTGCAATTTCATCTAACCGTGGATTGTGTGGTGCTTTTAATGCTAATGTTGGTAAAAAAATTGATTCTGTTGTAGAAGAGAGATATTCTAACGTAGAGGTAGATGTATTGGCTATTGGTAAGAAAGTAAACGATGTTGCAGTAAAACACTATAATGTAGTTGCAAATCACAGTGATTTGTTTGACGATCTTACTTTCGAAAATACAGCTGCTATTGCGAATTGGGTAATGGATAATTTTGCTTCAGGAGAATACGACAGAATTGATGTTATCTACAATAAATTTAAGAATGCAGCCAATCAGATATTAATGGATGAGCAATTCTTACCAATTGTATCTGTAGAATCAGAATCATCTACTAATACTGATTATATATTCGAGCCAAAAGTAGAAGATATTATAACTAATTTGATTCCTACTTCATTACGAGTACAGCTTTTTAAATCAGTATTAGATTCTAATGCTGCTGAGCACGGTGCACGTATGACAAGTATGCATAAGGCTACAGACAACGCTACTGATTTGATAGATGAGTTAACATTGACATATAATAAAGCTCGTCAGGCTTCTATTACTAACGAAATTCTTGAAATTGTTGGTGGTGCTGAAGCATTGAAAGGTTAATAAATTTTAAATCTAGATATTGTAAAACTGCTACTTTTTTAAGTGGCAGTTTTTTTTATACTTGATTTTTTGAGTACAAAAAAAGCTCTGAGATTAATTTCTCAGAGCTTTTAGTTTGTTAACTAATCTCGGTTACGCTAACACTGCAACGCTTTGTTTTTGTTCAATAGCAACAGTATTCAGCTCTTCTTTTAGTTTAACGAAATCAAGTATAATTTCATCTTTTTTAGAGATAGCATCTTCTTTTAATGAATCAAAAAGATCTAGATAATAATCTATTCCAGCATTTAAGTTCTTTTGGAATTTTCTTAGAGTTATTATCTCTTTCTTAGTCGATTCAGGACTTAATTCATTTATCTTACTCTTGAAATAATCTAAATACAGCTTAAGCTCTTTTACAAACATATTAGGTCTGTCTTTTCTAGAAATAATATTATCTCTTCCGTAAATATGGTCAACCATTTCTATAAGGCTACGTTTCTTATCGAAATAAGCCATATTAGGACCAGGACATACTGAAACTCCAGGACCTTCAATTTTATGATCCATATTGTTAACAAGAAGTGTACTAGTGCTTAGCCCAACACAAATACAAGATTTATCTGTGATATTCTTATATTCTTTTGCAAACTCTTCTTGTGGTAGATTCTTAGCTTTTAGCTGTGCAATTTTCTTAGTCTGATAAGTTCTAGAGGCAGTACATAGTGCTTTCTCCCCAAAATCATTGTTCAGACTAACATATTGTTTCGGACATTTACTTCCAGGTTTGCCTTTAAGTATTAGCTCATCCTTTTCAATGTCTTTTGTATTACCTCTTAAGCTGTTAAATGGTACTCCAAGTGGTGAAATGTTACTCAAATACAAATCATCTTCTTTAGCATTACTCAACTGCTTAAGTGTTTTGTCGTCAATACTAATAGCTTCAGGTACTAGTAGGAATGGCGAACCCCAACCAACAGAATCAACATTGTATTCTTTCATTAGGAATTCGTGTTCTTCGTGTGT
>CAZIYK010000024.1:9527-12932 GCA_964543445.1 uncultured Flavobacteriales bacterium | reverse complement strand
AGTATATTTAATAGCCTTCGTTTAATCGCGAAGGCTATTTTTTTATTATCGATTAAAAAAGACGACTTTTGCATGAAATCTCAAAAAAGTAAAAAATGGTATCAATAAATAATTTAACTGTTGAATTTGTTGGAAAAACGTTATTCAATTCTATTAGTTTTACTGTAGATAAAGGCAATAGAGTTGGATTAGTTGGTAGGAATGGAGCAGGAAAATCTACTTTGTTGAAAATTATTTCTAAAAAACAAGAACCAACAAGTGGAAATGTTATTGTTGTTGGCGATGCTAGAGTTGGTTATTTAGAACAAGATATTGATTTTATTGATGGCTTTACCGTTAAGCAGGAAGCGGAGAAGGCTTTCTCAGAGTTGAAAGAATTAGAGGAGAAAGTAGATTATATTAATTCGCAACTTGTAGAGCGTACGGATTATGAAAGTGATTCTTATATGGATTTAATTCATGATTTAAATGAGTTTAATGATAAGATTGAGTTGCTTGGAGGAAATTCGATACAAGGAGATATAGAGAAGGTTCTGAAGGGACTAGGTTTTAAAGGAGAGGATTTTGAAAGGCAATCTAATGAGTTTTCTGGAGGCTGGAGAATGAGAATAGAGTTGGCTAAGTTATTGCTTAGCAAACCTGATGTGTTGCTTCTGGATGAGCCTACCAATCACCTTGATATTGATTCTATTATGTGGTTGGAATCTTTCTTGCAGAATTATAATGGAGCTGTAGTATTGGTTTCTCACGACAAAATGTTTTTAGATAATGTTTGTAATCGTACTATTGAGATTTCATTAGGTAAGATTTTCGATTACAAAGCATCGTATTCAAAGTATCTTAAACTTCGTGAGGAACGCTACGAAAAGCAGATTCAATCTAAAATTAATCAGGATAAAGAGATTAAGCATACCGAAGAATTAATAGAAAAATTTAGGTATAAAGCATCAAAGGCTTCTTTTGCTCAAACGCTAATTAAGAAGCTTGATAAGATGGAGCGAATAGAGGTTGAAGGTTTCGAAAATCAGTCAATGAAACTTAAGTTTGTTGTGGGACAACCCTCTGGTAAGGTTGTTTGTGAAGCAAAAAACTTATCTAAGTCGTATGGCGATAACCTAGTTTTGAATGATATTAATTTCATTATAGAAAGAGGATCTAAAATTGCTTTTGTAGGTCAGAATGGTCAAGGGAAGACAACTTTGGCAAGAATGATAAATCAGGAACTAAGCTATGATGGCGAATTAAGGATAGGTCATAATGTAGATATTGGTTATTTCGCTCAGAATCAATCAGGTTTATTTGATGATAATATCACGGTATTGCAGACATTGGAGGATGCTGCAGATGAAAATAGCAGAACTAAAGTTAGAGATATTTTAGGTGCATTTTTATTTAAAGGAGAGGATGTAGACAAGAAGGTAAAAGTTTTATCGGGAGGAGAACGTGGAAGACTTTCTTTGGCTAAATTACTTTTAAGACCGCATAATGTTCTTATTCTAGATGAGCCAACCAATCACCTTGATATAAATTCAAAAGAAGTACTGAAAGAGGCACTAAAATCTTATACAGGTACTTTGATATTGGTTTCACACGATAGAGATTTTCTTCAGGGGTTATCAGATACTGTTTATGAATTCAAAGATGGAATCATCAAGGAGCATTTAGGAGATATCAACTTCTTTATGGAACAAAAGAAAATGGAGGATATGCGTCTTCTTGAGAAGAAACAGGAAGAAATAAATGATTCTAAGAAAGCTACAGAAAAAGAGAATAAAAAGGATTGGAAGAATTCTAGAGAAACTGAAAAGAAAATTAAGCGATTAAAGAATCAGATTAAGAATGTTGAAAAAGAAATTTCGTCATTAGAATTGAAGATAGAGGAGTTTGATAATGTTCTATCTACGCCAAATGGATATGACGAGATGGTGTCAAAACCTGGTAGTTTCGAAGCCTATGAGAAGGATAAGAAAGACCTAGATGACTTAGTGAGTAAGTGGGAAGAATTGGAAAGTGAATTGGAAGAATTAAGTTAGATTTAAAAATGCAGTAGATTTTTTTGTAATTCTTTAGGAGTTGTAATAAAATTTAATATCTTTGCAACCGCAAATATCGCGAGGTAGAGCAGTAGGTAGCTCGTCGGGCTCATAACCCGAAGGTCGCTGGTTCGAGTCCAGTCCTCGCTACTAGAGTATTATTTGGTTGATTTTTTAGTCAAGTAATAATAAAATAAAAGACGAAGCGAACGTCTATAAGGTACATCGCGAGGTAGAGCAGTAGGTAGCTCGTCGGGCTCATAACCCGAAGGTCGCTGGTTCGAGTCCAGTCCTCGCTACTAAGAAAAGGTTGATTTTCATCAACCTTTTTTTTATATATTAGATTTAGCGTTATTTATTTATTGTAAATTTGCTAACTATTTAATCGAGTGATGATTACTCGGTTTTTAATTAAAAATAGATAGAATATGGAGCACAGGGCTGGTTATGTAAACATTATCGGAAACCCAAATGTAGGAAAGTCTACATTGATGAATGCTTTGGTTGGGGAGAGAATTTCAATTATCACTTCTAAAGCCCAAACCACACGTCACAGAATATTAGGTATTCTTAATGGTGACGATTTCCAAGTACTTTTTTCTGACACACCAGGAATAATAAAACCTGCATATGGCTTGCAAGAGTCTATGATGGATTTTGTTAAATCTGCTTTCCAGGATGCTGATATATTAATTTATATGGTTGAAGTAGGGGAGAAGGAATTGAAAGACGAAGCTTTTTTTGATAAAATTAGAGGGGCTAAAGTACCAGTGATGTTGTTGATTAATAAAATTGATACTATTACTGAGCAAAATGGTGTTGTAGATAAAATTGATTATTGGAAAGAAAAAGTTCCTAATGCAATGGTATTGCCTATTTCGGCAAAAGAAGGATTTAATGTAGATGTTGTTTTTAGTAAAATTTTAGAATTACTTCCAGTATCGCCTCCATTTTATCCAAAAGATCAGTTAACAGACAAGCCTGAAAGATTTTTTGTAAACGAAATTGTTAGAGAAAAGATTTTAATACACTACAAAAAAGAAGTTCCTTATTCTGTAGAGGTTGTTACTGAAGAATTTATTGAAGAAGAGGATATAATAAAGATTAGAACCATAATCTACGTAGAGAGAGAGTCTCAAAAAGGTATTATTATCGGACATAAGGGTAATATGCTTAAGAGAGTGGGTACTGAGGCTAGAAAAGACCTTCAGAAGTTTTTTGATAAACACGTTCATATAGAACTAGTGGTTAAGATCGATAAAAACTGGAGAAGTAGTACTCGTCAGTTAAAAAAATACGGGTACAACTCATAGAGGAGAAGGAGTACTTAGAGTTAGATAGTGCCTAAAGTTTGGTGTTAGTTTAATTTTAA
>CAZIYK010000024.1:0-9427 GCA_964543445.1 uncultured Flavobacteriales bacterium | reverse complement strand
AAAATTGTAATGGGTAATATAGTTGCAATAGTTGGAAGACCTAATGTAGGTAAATCAACACTTTTTAATAGGTTGGCACAACGTCGTCAAGCTATAGTTGACTCTGTAAGTGGAGTTACACGCGATCGTCACTACGGAACTACCGAGTGGAATGGTCAATCATTTTCTATAATTGATACAGGAGGTTACACAGTAGGTTCTGATGATATTTTTGAAGGAGAAATAAGAAAACAAGTACAGTTAGCTATAGATGAGGCAAACGCAATAATTTTTGTTGTAGATGTTGAATCAGGAGTTACTTCTTTAGATGAAGAGGTAGCTATGTTGTTGAGAAAAACTAAGAAACCTGTTTTCTTAATGGTCAACAAAGTAGATAATGCAATGCGCGAAGGCGATGCTGCTGAATTCTACTCACTAGGATTGGGAGATTATTATACTGTTGCTGCAATTAGCGGTAGTGGTACGGGTGATTTGCTTGATGCTGTTGTTGATGCTTTAGAACCTGAAGAGGAAGTAGAAGAATCAGAAATTCCACGTTTTGCGGTTATCGGACGTCCTAATGTAGGGAAATCGTCATTGATAAACGTTCTATTAGGAGAGGATAGAAATATAGTAACAGATATAGCAGGAACGACTCGCGATTCGTTAGACTCGGTTTATAATAGATATGGGCATGAGTTTGTTCTAGTAGACACTGCAGGGCTTAGAAAGAAAAGTAAGGTTAGTGAAGATCTTGAATTTTATTCTGTGATGAGATCTATCAGAGCAATTGAAAATTCTGATGTTTGTTTGATGATGATTGATGCATCTAGAGGTATAGAACAGCAGGATTTGAATATTTTTCATCTAGCAGAAAAGAACAAGAAAGGAATTGTAGTTCTTGTAAATAAGTGGGATTTGATTGAGAATAAAGACAGTAATACTCCTAAGCGTTTCGCAGAGATGATTAGGTCTCGTACTGCTCCTTTTACTGATTATCCTATTATATTTATTTCGGCTCTTACTAAGCAACGTGTTTTTAAAGCTGTTGAAGCTGCTGTAGAAGTAGCTAAGAACAGAAGAACAAGAATTGCTACTAGTAAGTTGAATGAGGCAATGTTGCCTATTGTACAGGATTCACCACCACCAGCAACTAAGGGGAAATATATAAAAATTAAGTTTTGTACTCAGTTGCCAACATATACGCCACAGTTTGCATTCTTTGCTAACTTACCTCAGTATATTAAGGATCCATATAAGCGATTTGTAGAGAATCAACTTAGAGAACAGTTTAACTTGACAGGAGTTCCTATTCAAGTTTATTTCAGAAAAAAATAGAGTAATAAAAAAAGAGTTTCGATTTCCGAAACTCTTTTTTTATTGATTTATGCTGAGAAATAGATGCTATATGTATTTAGCCATTTCTTCCTGTATTTCAAGAGCTTTAGATCTTGCTACGTTTGCAAAGTTTTCAGAATTGTCAGCATAAATAATTCCTCTTGAAGAATTTACTAACAAGCCTATTTCATCATTTTTTCCGAATTTAACTACATCATGTAGATTTCCTCCTTGAGCTCCTACACCAGGAACTAACAAAAAGTGGTTAGGAATAATCTTTCTGATTTCAGTTAAGTATTCTGCTTTTGTAGCACCAACAACAAACATAAGTTGATCTTCGTTTGCCCATTGCGATGCTTTCTCCATTACATGCTGATTCAACTCTTTGCCATCGGCATCTTTTATGAATTGAAAATCAAATGCACCTTGATTAGAAGTCATTCCCAAAAGTATAACCCATTTGTTTTCGAATTCTAAGAAAGGTTTTACAGAATCGCTACCCATGTAAGGGGCAACAGTTACAGAATCGAAATTTAAATCCTCAAAAAAAGCTTTGGCATACATTTTTGATGTATTACCGATGTCTCCACGTTTAGCATCTGCAATTGTGAATATTTCAGGGTGCTTTTCGTTGATGTAGTTAATTGTCTTTTCTAAGGCAATCCAACCTTTAACACCATGAGCTTCATAAAAAGCTGTATTTGGCTTGTAAGCTACTGCCAAATCATGGGTTGCATCTATAATCTGTTTGTTGAATTCAAAGATAGGATCCTCTTCTTTCAGTAAATGTTGAGGTATTTTTGTGATATCAGTGTCTAAACCAATACACAAAAATGATTTCTTTCTTTTTATTTCTGAAACTAGTTGTTCTCTTGTCATCTTGCTATTAGCAATATTCAATTATTAATTGATTAAAGTTCTTCTCCTGCTTTAAGCTTTGCTGTATTATCAGCCAATCTTAATTCATCAGAAATCTTTTGAATATCACCATTCATGATATCTCCTAAGTTGTACAGAGTTAAATTGATTCTGTGATCTGTAACACGTCCTTGAGGATAGTTATATGTACGAATCTTAGCTGATCTATCTCCCGAAGTAACCATTGATGCACGACGCTCAGAATCTGCCTCGTTGCGTATAGCTAGCTCTCTTTCGTATAGTCTTGAACGTAATACTTTCAAGGCTTTTTCTAAGTTTTTATGTTGCGATTTTTGATCCTGACACTGAGCTACAATTCCTGTAGGTTCGTGAGTAAGACGTACAGCAGAGTAAGTTGTATTTACTGATTGACCTCCAGGACCAGAAGAACAGAAAAAGTCTTTACGAACTTCGTTCATGTTTACTTCTACATCAAATTCTTCAGCTTCAGGGCTAACCATAACCGTTGCAGCAGAAGTGTGAACACGTCCTTGAGTTTCGGTTTGAGGAACACGTTGCACACGGTGTACGCCTGCTTCGTATTTCATAGTTCCATAAACATCGTTACCAGAAATGTTGAAGATTATTTCTTTAAATCCTCCTGATGGTCCTTCGTTGTAATCAACTACATCTACTTTCCATCCTTTAGATTCAGCGTATTTAGTGTACATACGATAAAGATCTCCTGCAAAAATACTAGCTTCATCTCCACCAGCACCCGCTCTAATTTCTACAACAACATTTTTAGAATCTTCAGGATCTTTAGGTATTAGTAAGAAACTTATGTGCTCTTCCAATTCAGGGATTTGAGCTTTAGCTTCTTCTAGTTCCATTTTTGCCATTTCAACCATTTCGGCATCACTACCATCGGCAATAATTTCTTGTGCTTCTTCTATGTTGTCTAGAAGGTCTTTATATTTCTTGTATGCTTCTACAACTACCTCAAGGTCTTTGTACTCCTTGTTTAGTTTCACATATCTTTTTTGGTCAGTTATAATATCCGGTTGGATAATTAAATCTGCCACCTCGTCAAAACGAGTTTTTATATGGTGTAATTGATCTATTAATGCCATTTTCTTGTTTTATTTATTCTATCGTCATTTATATTAGTCGATATAAAGATTTCTCGACTTCGCTCGGAACGACGTTATTTTTTAATATTCGAAAGTACCAAATTCAGAATTGATAGTCAATTTCTTGCCTTCGTAAGATTCAACTCTACCAATTATTTTAGCTTCGATATTGAAACTTTCTGAAATCTCAATAATACTCTGAGCATATTCTTGAGGTAAATAAATTTCCATACGGTGTCCCATATTGAAAACTTGATACATTTCTTTCCAATCGGTACCAGATTGCTCTTGAATTAATTTGAACAAAGGCGGTACATCGAACATGTTATCTTTAATTACGTGAACATCTTTCACAAAATGAAGAACTTTTGTTTGAGCTCCACCACTGTTGTGAACCATTCCGTGAATATCTTTTTGATGCTTTTCTAGTATCTTTTTTATTACAGGAGCATAAGTTCTTGTTGGCGATAAAACTAATTTACCTGCATTTAAAGGAGATCCTTCAACTTCGTCAGTAAGTTTCACTTTTCCTGAATAAACTAATTCATCAGGAACAGCCGCATCAAAACTTTCAGGATATTTTTCAGCTAAATATTTATCGAAAACATCATGTCGAGCAGAAGTTAATCCATTACTTCCCATTCCTCCATTGTATTCTTTCTCGTATGTAGCCTGTCCAGATGATGAAAGTCCAACTATTACATCGCCATCTTGAATATTGTGATTAGAAATCACATCACTACGTTTCATACGTGCAACTACAGTAGAATCAACAATAATTGTACGAACCAAATCGCCAACATCAGCAGTTTCTCCTCCTGTAGAATGAATACTAACTCCGTGCTCTCTTAATTCAGCTAGCAATTCTTCAGTACCATTAATTATTTGAGAAAGAACTTCTCCCGGAATCAAGTTTTTGTTACGTCCTATTGTTGAAGAAAGCATGATGTTATCAGTAGCTCCAACACAAAGCAAATCATCAATGTTCATAATTAGGGCATCTTGAGCAATACCTTTCCAAACTGTGATGTCTCCAGTTTCTTTCCAGTACATGTATGCCAATGCTGATTTAGTACCAGCACCATCAGCGTGCATAACTAAGCAGTAATCTTCGTCGCCAGTTAAATGGTCAGGTACAATTTTACAAAATGCTTGAGGAAACAATCCCTTATCTACATTTTTAATTGCGTTATGAACGTCTTCTTTAGAAGCCGAAACTCCTCTTTGTGCGTAGCGTTTGCTTACTGATGAACTCATCTTAAAATTGATTTTGTAAACGTAAAATTTTGTGCAAAAATAGGTATATTTTTTCGATTATTTACGGATTATTCATTTGCAATAAAAAAGTCTAGATTATATCGGACTGCGATATAACCTAGACTATATTTTGTGTTTTCTTTTAGAGAAATATACTTTCTTTAGAATATATTAAATCCTATACCCCATTCAATATATTGGGCACTTCCGAAATATTCGGTTTTGAATGAAACCATAGCAAATAATGCATCAGAAATATGGTATTTAAATCCAGGACGTAGATACATATGCATAAACATGTCGTAGTCGTATTGCATCCAAATGTATGAACCAATCTGAAGTTCAAATTCTAGATTTCCTACCAATAAGGAGTTTGATACGTTAAGACCTACTGTATATGCTGCATTGTTAGGAGCAACTTCTCCTTTTTCAGCATCCCAAAATCTTTGAGGAATACTAGCGTCGTACATTAAATCTAATCCACCTCCAACTTTATAAATATAATTGACTTGATACTGATAGCCAATAGTTGCTAATGCTACACCAAAGAATGTATCTCCTGTATCGTTCGATTGTCTAACACCTCCGGCTGCTCTTACTAGCCATGTGTGTCTTTTCCATATTGGATCAGGCACGCTTTCTACGAAAGTTGGGTTTATTGGTGGTTCATAATCAGGATATTTGTCTTTTGTAAATCGTTTAATAGGATTGAAACGGTATTGTAAACCTATACTCGCATCAATCATGTTTAATCCTAAATTAGGTACAACTGTTGATGAATTTGAGAAGTGAGAGAAATTCACACCAGGTTTTATACCCCATCTTTCGTTTATATTCCATTGATAGTTCACTCCTAAACTGAAATAAACGTTTACATATGATCCTATTGCAATGTTTTCAGGGTTAGTTTCTTCATCAAAACTATTAAAAGCATAAGAAAGACCAACTCCTAAAGATGCGTTGAATCTACTTTCGTTTTTGCCTCTCAAGAAAGGAAAATCAATAAAGCCAAAAACAGCACTAGGATTTCCTATTCCCTTACTGTGAAACATAGAAGAGTAAAAACCTATTCCGTATGTAGGATAATTTAATTTTTGGTTAAAGTCATCCTCTCCATAAGTTTGCCAACCTATTCTTAATTCAAGTGCTTGAAAAGGATTTTTTGTAAGGTCCTGCATTTCTTCGTGATGAGCTAAAATTCCCCCATAACGTCCAATAGCTTCGAAATGTTGAAACCAACCGTAATTTTTATCTGCTTTTATCTCATCTAATGTTAACTGTCCGTAAGATGCAATAGATGAAAGTAATAATGCATAAAGTAATATTTTTTTCATAGATGTTTTTTTATAAGAAAACTACAAGTAAACTGTAATGATGTATAGATACTTGTAGAAGGGTATTATTCTTGTTTGTTTAGTTTGTATTTTATTGTGTTTGGTTTTGGCTTGTATATTGCACCTGTATAGTAATCTACACCAAGCCCAACAACTGTAATCATATCAAAGAAGAAGTATCCAGCATCAGTCTTTAAATCTATATCTATTTTGGCTGATTGAAATCCCTCACTTTTTATTTCAAGAACATTGTGTTTGTCTAATTTGTGGTTTTCTACCCAAATCTCTAATGGAGCAACTCCTATTTTTTGGTTGTTTAGAAATATCTCAGCATTTTTTGGGTAACCGTTGTAAATTACAAGTTTACTTCTGTTGGGCGTAAATATAGTAGCACAACTAGTGAGAAAGATGACTGATAAGAATGTAAGTTTAAGTATTAGTTTATTCATATTGTTTGAATATTATTTTATGAGTTTAAATCAAAGATATATTAATTCTTTTTACACGCAAACTTTTTGAAATTCAAATGTTACTATAATATATTCTATAGGCTAAATAGAATTTACATATATAATTTTTATATATAAACTGAGAAACCTACTAGGAAGACTTGATTTTTTTCATATTTTTGGTTTCTAATTGTAAAATTTAACAAAACTTTATAAGTACACTATGAAGAAATTTAGACATAATTTAGTAATGCTGTTTTTTACTGCATTGATAGTGTCGTGTAGTAATGATGATGCTAAAAAAGCGGCTCCTGTTTTGAAAATACCTGTAATAGATGTTATACAGAAAGATATACCTATTTATAGCGAGTTTGTAGGACAGACTTACGGAAGAAAAGATATACCTATCAGAGCAAGGGTTGATGGCTTTTTGGAGGGTATTTATTTTAAGGAAGGAAGTAGAGTTAAAAAAGGTCAACTTCTTTATAGAATAGAACCACAGTCTTTATCTGCTGATTTGCTGGCAGCAAAGAGTAAGGTGGCTGAGGCAGAAACTAATGTTGCTAATGCAAAAAGTGAATTAGATAGAGTTAAGCCTTTGGCTGAAATGAATGCTGTTAGTAAGAGCGAATTAGACAATGCAAATGCTAGATATAAATCAGCGTTGGCACAGTTGGAGTCAGCTAAAGCTAATATGAAAGTAAATGAAATAAGCCTTAGCTATTCTGAATTGAAATCTCCTATTGATGGATTAATAGGTATGACAAAAGCTAAAGTAGGAGAATATGTAGGAAAAGAGCCTAATCCTGTAATACTAAATACAGTTTCAAAAATAGACACGATTCTAGTTAGATTTTATGTTACAGAATCAGTGTTTATAAAAATGGCTAGAGTTTACTCAAAAGCTCTTAAAGATGCTGATAAAGGCATACCTGTGAAAAGAGAAGATCAAGCAAAATTAAAAATGATATTGGCAGATGGTTCAATATATGCTCATGAAGGAGCTGTTGATTTTGTAGATAATAATATAGATGCAAGTACAGGAGCACTTTTGGCGCAGGCTTCATTCCCAAATCCTGATAGAGTTTTACGTCCTGGTATGTTTGCGAGAGTTAGAGCAGAGATGGAAACTCGTAAAGGAGCAATATTAATTCCACAACGTTCAATCCTATTTATTCAAGGTCAGCCTAGAATTATGATAGTAGGCGATGACAATACTGTAGAATCAAAATCAATTGTGCTTGGTGCAAAATATCACAACCTATGGGAAGTAACTTCAGGTTTGAAACCTACAGACAAAATTGTTTATCAAGGTGCACAGAAACTACGTTCAGGAGATAAAATTGATCCTACAGATTCTGACTTTAAAGAAATAGGAGAATAACAAAAAGGAAACTTAAGATATGGAAGAACAAGGAGGTAACTTTTTTGTAAAACGACCAATTGTAGCAATGGTTATTGCTATAATTATGGTGATAGTGGGGGGGATTTCTTTAATAGGTCTGCCTAGTGAGCAATATCCAAATATTACACCGCCAATTGTACAAGTTCGTACAACCTATACAGGAGCAAGTGCTGTAACTGTAGAGGAATCTATTGCTACACCTTTGGAGCAAGAGATTAATGGTGTAGAGAATATGCTCTATATGAAAAGTACCAATGCAAACGATGGAACACTTGCAATTCAAGTTTCGTTTGATGTAGGTACCGATCCAGATATGAACACCGTATTTACACAGAACAGAGTAGCGGCGGGAACGCCTAAGTTGCCAGCTGATGTAAAACAGTATGGAGTGAAAACAGAGAAGGCAATGGCTAACGTTTTGATGCTAGTAACTTTGTCTTCTGATGGTAGATACGATCAGGACTTTTTAGGAAATTATGCTTTAATTAATCTAAAAGATGTACTTGCAAGGGTAAATGGAGTAGGACGTGTAAACGTTATGGGTGCTTCCGATTACTCTATGAGAATATGGGTTAAGCCAGATAGATTATCTCAGTTAGGAGTTACTATTTCTGAAATTATTGGAGCTATTAGAGCTCAGAATGTTACCATGCCAGGAGGTCAATTTGGAGCAGAGCCTGCAGCGGAAGGTACAGAAATGACTTACACTGTTCGTTTGCCAGAGCGTTTGAAAAGTGCAGAAGAATTTGGAGATATAGTTGTAAGAACTAATAGTGATGGATCGCAAATAAAAGTAAAAGATGTAGCAAGGGTAGAGCTAGGAGTAGAAACATATAAGATGTTCCCTAGAATGGTATCAATGCGCGATAGTAGCGATACCAAAAGTAAACCAGCTGCAATTATTGCACTTTATCAATCACCAGGATCTAACGCTGTAAACCTTTCGGAAGAGGTAAAAGGGATAATGCAAGAATTATCTACTAAGTTCCCAGAGGGAATGAGGTATGATGTAACTATTGATGGTGCAGCACCAATTACAGCAGGTATCGAAGAAATTATAATCACCCTATTTGTAGCGTTATTATTAGTTGTACTTGTAGTGTTTGTATTCATACAAGATTGGAGAGCAACACTTATTCCAACCATTGCAATTCCTGTATCCTTGATTGGTACATTTATGGTGTTCCCACTTCTTGGATTTACTATCAACGTGCTCTCCTTGCTGGGACTAGTGTTGGCAATTGGTATTGTGGTTGATGACGCCATTGTGGTGGTAGAGGCAGTACAGGTTAATATTGCCAAAGGAATGAAAGCTAAAGAGGCAACTCAAGCTGCGATGAAAGAGGTAACGGCTCCGGTAATTGCAACAACATTGGTGCTTGTTGCGGTGTTTATTCCAGTAGCAGGTATGGCAGGTATTACCGGTAGTTTGTATCAACAGTTTGCCATTACTATTGCTATTTCTGTGATGTTCTCATCTGTAAACGCACTTTCATTAACACCTGCTTTATGTAGTATTTTGTTGAAAGAGCCAGAACCATATAAAGGATTGCTAGGAAAATTCTTTGATGGATTCAATAAGATTTTTGATAGAGTAACAGAATCATACATGGGACTTACCAATAAGGTTGCAGGTAAGGTGAAACGTGGTATGATGTTTATCGGAATAATAGT
>CAZIYK010000023.1:7714-12978 GCA_964543445.1 uncultured Flavobacteriales bacterium | reverse complement strand
TACTCAATATTTTCTACTATTTCTAATCCGTAACCCATCATTCCAACACGTTTAAGAGGGGTGTTGTTAGAAATCAATTTTATTTTATTGATATTCAAATCGTGTAGTATTTGAGCTCCAATTCCATAATCCTTATCATCAAATTTTATTTTAGGAGCAGCCATTCCACCTTCTTTTTGAATTTCTTTAAGTTCCGATATCCTAGAAAGTAAACTGTCTGGTTTTACATCCTGATTAATGAAAATAATAGCTGATTTCTCTTCAGAATCAATAAGTTTAAGAACTTTGTTTAGTTGCGATTCTAAGTCGTTTGTAAGGTATCCAAGCAAGTCGTTATTTACAGAGTTCGAATTTACTTTTACGGTAACTGTATCTCCAAGTTCCCATTCTCCTTTAGTTAGAGCAATGTGTATTTGTCCGTTGTTAGTTTGACGATATGCTCTAAGTCTAAAATCTCCTAGAAGAGTTTTTAGGTTGTAATCTTCAACTTTTTCGATCAAAGAATCATGACGCATGCGGTATGCGATTAAGTCCTCAATAGAAACCATTTTTAAGTTGAATCGTTCTGCAACTTTCAAAAGTTGTGGTACTCTTGCCATTGTACCATCTTCGTTCATTATTTCGCAAATAACTCCTGCAGGTTTTAATCCTGCTAGTCTTGCAAAGTCTATGGCAGCTTCGGTATGACCTGTTCTACGAAGTACACCACCACTTTTGGCTTTTAGAGGAAATATATGTCCTGGACGGCTTAATTCTGATGGTTTAGTATTATCGTCAACAAGGGCTTTTACTGTTAAAGCTCTATCCCCAGCAGAAATTCCAGTAGTTACTCCATGTCCAAGAAGATCAACAGAAACAGTAAACGCAGTTTCTTTAGGGTCGGTATTATTACCAACCATCATATCTAATTCAAGTTCTTTTGCTCTCTGTTCAGTAAGAGGCATACAAATTAACCCACGACCATGAGTCGCCATGAAATTGATTATCTCTGGCGAAATATTTTCTGCAGCAGCAACAAAATCACCTTCGTTCTCTCTATCTTCATCATCTACAACAATTATTACCTTTCCAGCTTTAATGTCTTCTATAGCTTCGGGTATAGTATTGAGTTTTCTTTTGTTATTCTGTTCTGTTGTCATTGTTTTCGAAAATATTGTTATTGTTGGTCTTTGTTTTTGGATTCTTTTCTAAGTTTTCTAGCATTTCTCTTTTCTTCTTTCTTTTTCTTAACCAAACCAAGAAATTTATATAATGGTTTGAAGTATAACTCAGAATTAAATATAGCTGAGTCAGTTGTTGCTTTTCTTGTTAGAAGAAGTCCAAATGGTGTTAGGATAAATGCTGGACCCCACCGTGCCCAAAATGGAGATATTTCTCCAGCTTTACCAAGCTTTTCGGCAGTTAAGCTCATTACGTGATAGAATATGAAAATTACAATGGCAATAACCACTGGCATACCTAATCCTCCTTTTCTGATGATTGCACCAAGCGGAGCACCTATAAAGAACATCACTACACATACGTATGAAAAGGCATATTTTCTATGGATTTCCATTATGTGTTTTGCAATCGTCTCCCTTCTATAATCTTGAGTTTTTTTAACCTCACCTAGATAATCGTACATTCTTCTAGCCTGAACAATTGCGGCTTTAATTACATCATCTTTTTTGCGATTGCTATTGTTGAAATGAGAAAGAATAATGTTTGTATATAGTGGTTTGTACTTCTCATTCAATGTATCTATTTCTGCAATATTAGTGTTCTCAGTAATGTTGCTTTTTGCAATTTCAACATTAGTAGAATCTATTTTTATAGAGTTAAATCTAAGCTTAGCATTTACTTTTTTGTAGTAATTGTTAGTTGTTTCTTGATATTTTATTTGAAGAGAATCTATAGCCTTGTCGAGCTGTGCAATATTCATCATTGCATAGTTGTTAGAGAAATTCTCATCGTTTATGTTGTCCATATTGAATGATGATAAATCAATATAAACCACATCTTTGCTAAATTGTGTTTTTGTAAAAGGCTGACGTTTTCTGTCTTTCCTTCTTTTTGTGTCTGAAGCTTCTTCAAACATATATCCATCAATAAGAGAAAGTTTTAAGTATTTTCCTCCTGCCACAAGGTCCATTTCTCCTTTTTCGGCAGTTATACTTTTACTATTCCCTCTTCCTGAATTGTGGTCGTAAATAATTACACCTTCTATAAATTGATCATTATCACCACTTTTCTTTTTAATTCTGATACTATATCCAGGAATACTAGTATTAAAAATTCCTTCTTTAAGATTTAATGAAGGTTTTTGTTTCGTGATGTTGTACAGTAAGTTTTTACTCTTGAAATTGGCATAAGGTATAGCATAGTTTGAGTAGTAGAATGTAAGTACAGCCATTATCATCATTAAAACAATAAGTGGCCTCATTATTCGGTATAGCGATACTCCAGCAGATTTCATTGCTGCCAATTCGTAGTTCTCCGAAAGATTACCAAAGGTCATTATACTCGATAGAAGTATGGCGAGCGGTAATGCCATAGGTACAAGAGTTAATGAAATGTAGTAAAGCAATTTTACTATCACCCATAAACTCAAACCTTTACCAATTAAATCATCTACATACAGCCAAAAGAACTGCATTATTAGAAAAAATAATACTAGAAAAAACGTAGTAATAAATGGTGAAGCATACGATTTTAGTATGTAGCTATTTAATTTTTTCATTTAATAGTATAACAGATAGAGTAATAAAAACTCTTTTTTTTCGAATATGATTGAAATATTAATCGGTGTTAAAGTTACTATTTAAAAATTAAATACTATTCATCCAAATCGGTATACATATACTCAGACTCAGGATATTTAGTTTTATCAAACATAAACATAGAATCAGGTAGGTTGCTATTGCCTTTTAAGCTAGTAATCTGAAGTTTAAACTGAGTACCTTGTTTGTCTGTGTAAGTAACATTGTACAAATCATTTGTAGTAGTGTCGCAACCAATAAGTATGTACTGGTATTCTGAATTTGAATCAATAGGAATCAAACGAACATATTGAATTGTTTTACCATCAACTTTCTGTTCTATATCCCATTTAATTGTATATCCTTCCTTATACATGCTTAGTATTTGTGTAGGATTACTAATTCCAGACTCATCTTCTTGGCTAGAAATAGTTACTTCATCTTCCATGATAGTATATCTCTTAGTACCATCGAAAATAATTACAAGACCATCTAATTCAATCTTAAATTTATCTTTTTTGATGTAAGCCTTACCGTCTTTTGACTGATGAACATCTTCGGCATTATTATCCATGAAATATTTAAATGCAATATCTATATCGTTGTATGCATAAGTTTTTGCACTTACTTTATCTAAAAGAGCAATACCTTTGTTCTGAGCAAACATTACTGTTGTTAAACTCATTATTAATACTAAAATGCTTAATTTTTTCATAACAGTATATTTTTATTACTTAATATTTTAGACCTACTAAGTTATTCGTTATTTAATAAATTTTGAAGCTGTGCTTCGTCTTGAACAAGAACTTGTCTTGCTTTAGATCCTTCGAAAGGACCAATAATACCTGCTGCTTCTAGCTGATCAACTATTCTGCCCGCACGGTTATATCCAAGTTTTAATTTTCTTTGCAATAAAGATGCCGAACCTTGCTGAGCAGCAACTATTAATCTAGCAGCTTCTTCAAATTTAACATCTCTATCTTTAATATCTATATCAGTTGTACCTGTATTTTCATCGCCAACGTATTCTGGTAGCATAAATGCTTCGGAATATCCTTTCTGATCTCCGATGAAATCTGTAATAGTTTCAACTTCAGGAGTATCTACGAAAGCACATTGCAAACGAACCATTTCGTTACCATTAGTGAAAAGCATATCTCCTTTTCCTATAAGTTGATCTGCTCCACCAGCATCAAGTATAGTTCTAGAATCTATTTTAGATGTAACTCTAAATGCTAATCTCGCAGGGAAGTTAGCCTTGATGATACCAGTAATTACATTTACCGAAGGTCGTTGAGTAGCCACTACAAGATGTATTCCTACTGCACGGGCAAGCTGAGCTAGTCGGGCAATTGGAGTTTCTACTTCTTTACCCGCAGTCATAATTAAATCTGCAAACTCATCGATAATTAATACTATGTAAGGTAAGAATTTATGACCATCCACAGGATTAAGTTTTCTTTTCTTGAACTTGGCATTGTATTCCTTGATATTTCTAACGTAGGCATTTTTTAATAATTCGTACCTATCGTCCATCTCAATACAAAGCGAGTTAAGAGTATGGATAACTTTAGTTGTATCGGTAATAATTGCAGAATCAGAATCTGGTAGTTTAGCTAAGTAATGTCTTTCTACTTTATTAAATAGAGTAAGTTCTACTTTTTTTGGATCTACTAAAACAAACTTTAATTCTGATGGGTGCTTTTTGTAAAGCAACGAAGTCATTATTGCATTTAGTCCAACAGACTTACCTTGACCAGTAGCTCCTGCAACAAGTAGGTGAGGCATTTTAGCCAAATCAACAACAAAAGTTGTGTTTGAAATTGTTTTACCTAGAGCCAAAGGTAATTCCATATCAGAATTTTGGAAAGCACTAGAAGATAAAACCGATTTCATTGAAACTATTGTAGGTTTCTTGTTTGGAACCTCGATACCTATAGTTCCTTTTCCAGGGATAGGAGCAATAATACGAATACCTAAAGCAGATAAACTTAGTGCGATATCATCCTCAAGATTTTTGATTTTTGAAATTCTAACACCAGGAGCCGGTACTATTTCGTATAGAGTAACTGTAGGTCCAATTGTAGCTTTAATCTTAGCAATTTCAATTTTGTAATTGTTAAGAGTTTCTACAATCTTATTTTTATTCTGTTCTAGTTCTTCTCTGTCGATACTTATATTTTCGTTTCCGTATTCTTTAAGTTGATCAAGTTCAGGGTATTTATAGTTAGATAATTCTAGCTCTGGATCGTATTCTCCAAACTCATCTACAATTTGTTCAGCCAAATCTTTTTCCTCATGTTCAATCTTGTCAACAACTTTTTCTTCTACAGGAACTTCTATTTCCAGGTCGTCAATGATTTCTTTAGTTTCTTCTTTAATCGGACATTTAGGAATTTCGTCAAAAGCATCAACTCCTTCTGTTTCTATGATTAATTCTTCAACTTTCTCTACTTCTTCTTTTTTATTTGTATTATTTACAACAATGTCGAATCCATCATCCTCTAATACTTCATCATTAGTACT
>CAZIYK010000023.1:0-7614 GCA_964543445.1 uncultured Flavobacteriales bacterium | reverse complement strand
TATTAGATATAGTTGATTTTTCTTCTTGTGGAGTATTGTCATCTTTTCTTCTATTGTTTAAAGATGATTTTACGTTAAATATTTTTTCATTTATAAGTTGAGGTGTAATATCAAATCTGAAAACAAGCCATGCAATTAATGAGAAGAATAAAATTATACCAACTCCTATGTTCCCAATGTAAATACTAGCAATATCGTTTATCTCATATCCGAAAGTTCCTCCTAAAATAGGTAAGAAATCAAAAGCAAAGCCAAAAGCAACTGATATCCATAAAATAAGGATTAGATTTTTGAATATATTTTTAACAAAGTTTACATGGTCTAATTTCATTGATATAATTAAACCTGCTTTACCGATGAGGTAAACAAAAACGTAAGAAGCAATTCCGAACCATTTATACATGAAAATATGTCCTAAATTTGCTCCAACTTTACCTAATAGGTTGTGTACTTTTATGTCTTTATTCCAAAAACTAGATATTACAGATTGGTCAGCTTGCCAATTGTAAAGGTATGATGTAAATGAAATAAATAAAGAAATAGCTATAAGTATCAGAGAGATACCTATAATTAGGTGGAAGTTTTTATATGAAGAAAACCTTTCTATTAGAGAAGGTTTCTTTTTTTTTGATACAGTCTTTTTTGATGCAGTTTTCTTAGCCATATAGGAATAAGTTTGTGCAACAAAAGTACAAATAAAGATTTTGCATCAAACTTTTGAGTAATATTTAATAGGTTTTATTTATTAACAGCTGTTGATTGTACATTTCGCTAGGGATTCAAATTTTTGTGATAAAACAAATTATTAATCAATTAGACCAATATTTTAATATTTTATTAAGAATAAAATTGTAATTATTTGTTTTTATTTGTGCCTGAAGTAGTAAACATGAGTATAAAGTTTATTAAATCCGTGTATTCTTGAATACAATTGAATCTTAAAACAATAAAAATTTTAAATGAAAGCATTATTAAATCTAGTAATAGGACTTCTAATAACGGTTAGTTCTTATGCCCAGGTTTTCAACCCGATTGAGTGGGAATTTTCGTCAAAGAAAATTAGTGAAACAGAGTATGATATTACATTTCATGCAACAGTAGAGCAGGGTTGGCATTTGTATGCTCAAGATTTGCCTGATGGAGGTCCAAATCCAACTACATTTAAATTAAATGGAGCAGGTTCTTCATTTGAATTAGTAGGAAAAACAGTTGCATCTATTAAGCCTCACGAAGAGTTCGATAAGAATTTCGACATGGTTTTGAGGTATTTCAGTAAAGATGTAGATTTTGTTCAGCGTATAAAACTTTTAAAGAAAGGAAAGATAAGCATTAAGGGAGAAGTTGAATGGATGGCTTGTGATGATACTCAATGTTTACCTCCTGATTATTTAGAAAATACTTTTGTTGTAGGAGAAGGAAATGCTGTAGCTACAACTACTAAAGCTACAACAGCCACTACCAAAAAAGAAGATAGTTCTAAAGTTGCTGTAGATGTTGCAGATACAGGAGCTAATACTAATAAAGGACTTCTTTCTATATTCTTCCTAGCATTTTTAGGAGGTTTTGCAGCATTGCTAACACCATGTGTGTTCCCAATGATTCCTATGACTGTGAGTTATTTTACTAAACAAAGTAAAACAAAAGCAAAAGGTATCTCAAACGCAATAATATATGGATTATCAATAATTGGTATTTATGTAATATTAGGAGTGGGAGTATCTGCAATATTCGGAGCTGATGCACTAAACGCGTTATCTACAAATGTTTGGTTTAACCTTGCTTTCTTTGTGTTGCTAGTTGTATTTGCAATGTCGTTCTTCGGAGCTTTCGAAATTGTATTGCCAAACAAATGGCTTAACGCTGCTGATAAACAATCAGATAAAGGTGGTTATATAGGTATATTCTTTATGGCGTTTACATTGGCATTGGTGTCTTTTTCATGTACAGGACCAATTGTAGGAACTTTACTTGTTGATGCTGCTGTTAATGGAGGTTATGTAGGACCAATAGTAGGTATGCTTGGTTTCTCATCTGCTTTAGCTTTACCATTCGGATTGTTCGCAGCTTTCCCAGGATGGATGAATTCATTGCCAAAGTCTGGTGGATGGTTGAACTCAGTGAAAGTAGTTTTAGGATTCCTTGAATTAGCTTTCGCGTTTAAATTCCTTTCTATTGCTGATATGGTATTACAACTTCACCTATTAGAGCGTGAATTGTTCTTAGCAATTTGGATAGTGATATTCGGAGCTTTAGGATTCTATTTATTAGGAAAATTAAGACTTCCTCACGATTCTCCAATGGATCACATATCTGTAACAAGATTAATTTTAGGATTGATAGTTTTATCATTTACAGTTTATATGGTACCAGGTTTATGGGGTGCACCAACAAAATTGATTAGTGGTTTCCCACCTCCAAAGAACTATGCTGAATCTCCATTTGGAGTAGGAGGTAGTGCAGGTGGCGGTAGCTCTTCAAATGGTGAATTGCCAGAACATGCACATTACGGAGCTCAGAATATTATTTCTTTCACTGATTACGAAGAAGGATTGAAATATGCTAAATCAGTAAATAAGCCAGTTTTACTTGATTTTACAGGTTTCGGATGTGTAAATTGTAGAAAAATGGAGGACAACGTTTGGTCTGAACCAACTGTGAAAGCAGTGCTTAACGGCGATGTTGTATTGATTTCTCTTTATGTTGACGATAAAAGAATGTTGCCAGAGTCAGAGCAATATGTATCAAAACATACAGGTAAAAAAGTAAGAACAGTAGGTAATAAATGGAGTGATTTCCAAATAGAAAAGTTTAATACTAATGCTCAACCTTATTACATTTTCGAAAGTAATGAAGGTAAGGTTTATGGTGAGCCTAGAGTTTATAACACTGATGTACAAGCTTATTTAGATTGGCTTCACGATGGTGTAAAAAATGCTAATGGTAGTTCTAAGTAAATAAGAATTCTTTAGAATTGCAATAAACCCCAAGTTTCTTTAGAAGCTTGGGGTTATTTATTGTGTTTAAGACTGTACTCTAAAAAGTTAGTTGGTATTATTTGCTGAGAATTTCAATGATTTGTTCACGAATATTCCAAACTCTATCGTAAGACAAAGAGCATCCTAGTTCGTTATCTCCAACCCACTTTCTAAGGAAAGTTTGATGTTGTTTTTTCTTGAATTCATTTATTTGAGGAGAATCAATTTTAATTTCTTTCTGTATTGTGGATTTGAATTCTAATTTCTCACTTCCGATTTTGGTGGCGTCAATTATTTCTCCTTTGTATTTTAAGTAGCTATGAGCATTCGGAACTTCAAAAAGCCCTGTTTCTTCAAGTATCTCGCAAGCTTGTGGAGTATTCTCACAAGTAATTATGTATATTCCTAAAATCAATTCCCAATCACTCCAACCTTGTTCTTTTATTAGTTCATAGAGGAATGCATGTTTTGTTCCGCATGTACCAACTTGCTCTTCAATTACAAGGAAATAGTTGTCTTTACTAGAATTTCTGCCATATTTGAGTGCCTGAATGTAATCTAATGTTGCACCGAAATTATCAAGCCCTAATTCTAAACATTTTTTAGAATAAGGACCTTTGTTTTCTATTTTTAAGTTTTTGAATTGTTCGAATATCATTTTGGTTGTTATTATATTTTATACAGGTTTTCAATCGCCGAATTGTATTCTTTTACAATCCGATCAATTATTTCTTTTGCTGAAGGAATGTCATTAATAATGCTAGAAACTTGTCCGATTTCTAATTCTCCTTCATCTAAATCTCCCTCGAACATTCCTTTTTTTGCTCTTGCTCTTCCTAGCAGTTTTATTAAATCTTCTTTATTTGCTCCATTTTGGTAAGCAAGTTGAATTTCATTGAAGAATTTATTTTTAATCAATCTTACGGGTGCGAGTTCTTTTAGAGTTAATTGAGTGTCGCCATCTCCAATTTCGATTATTTTCTTGATGAAATTTTCGTGAGCCGACGATTCTTTACACGCAACAAATCTCGATCCTATTTGGACGCCATCAGCTCCTAAAGCCATACATGCTAACATAGAGTCGCCACTTGCAATTCCTCCAGCTGCAATTATTGGAACGGTTATATTGTTTTTCAGAGTAGGTACTAAAACTAGTGTGGTAGTTTCTTCTCTTCCGTTGTGCCCGCCAGCTTCGAATCCTTCGGCAACTATAGCGTCAACACCAGCTTCTTGTGCCTTAAGAGCGAACTTTAAATTTGATACAACATGAACTACTGTAATTCCATTTTCTTTGAGTTTGCTTGTCCATGTTTTAGGATTTCCTGCCGATGTGAAAACAATTTTCACACCTTCAGAAATTATGATATCCATAATCTCATTAACATTAGGGTAGAGTAGTGGAACATTTACCCCGAAAGGTTTGTCAGTAGCTTTTTTGCATTTTATTATGTGTTCTCGCAAAACATCAGGATACATAGATCCTGCTCCAATTAGGCCTAATCCTCCTGCATTACTAACAGCTGAGGCTAGTTTCCAACCCGATACCCAAATCATACCACCTTGGATAATGGGGTATTTAATCCCGAATAATTCAGTTATTCTGTTGCTCATTTATTGTGTTAATTTTTTTTCAGGAATGATAATGTTTTCTTGTCAGAAATAGATAGTTGGTAATATCCTCTCTCTAATTCTGAGATATTTACGCCATCAACAAAATTACCTTGTCCTTTCTTTACAATTCTACCTAAGGTATCGTAAATTTTGAAGTTGTATTTTTTAGAATCAATACCATTAACATAAATAATATCCGATACAGGGTTGGGAGAGATTAGTAATTTATGAAAATCAAAATCATCTATGCTAAGTTGAGCTTGAAGTATGTTGTAAGCTCCCTCAAAATTTGCTATTCCATAGCCTGTTCTGTCGTCTGGAGTATTATAGTTATCGGCAGATTTGTGTAAAGCTTCGATTATAGCAGAGACCCTCGCTGTAGGGAAAGCTTGACGTAAACAAGCAACACTTCCTGCTGTAATTGGCGAAGAGAATGAAGTTCCATTGGAATGTGATAAATTCCCATTTTTATCATAAAGAGGTACACCCTCACCCATAGAACAAACATCTGGTTTTATTCTTCCATCGGCAGTAGGACCGTAAGAAGAAAATCCTGCAACTGTGTTGGAAGAATTTACAGCTCCAACAGTTATTATGTTTTTAGCATCTGCTGGCGACCAAATAAAATGTTTAGTTTCGTCGCTCATATCACCCTCATTTCCTGCACTAATTACAACTAGAATCCCTTTTTGTCCTCCAATGCTTGCTGCTCTACTTATGAACGATGTTTCTCCATCCATATCATTGTATGTATAGGATATGAAATCATTATCAAAATCTTGATATCCAAGAGAAGAGTTTAAAACATCTACCCCAACACTATCGGCAAATTCAATTGCTTCTATCCAAAAGAATTCTTCTCGCGGAGTTTCGGCGGCATTATCTTCTGTTGTAAATAGCCAGTAGTCTGCTTTTGGAGCAGTTCCAATGTATGTATTAGGTTTGTTTACCGCCATTGTGCTTAAAACCATGGTCCCATGTCCATTGTCTTTATAAACATTTTCGTTGTCAGTAACGAAATTATATGTTCCTAATATTCCGTTTCTATCTCGGAGCTCCTTAAATGTATCAATTGTGTTTACTCCCGGAAAACCTGCATCTAAAACAGCAATTTGTATTCCATTTCCATCGTAGTTCTTATTGTGAAGAAAATCCACTTTTATCTGTTTTATGAACACATCGCTTTGTCCGTATTGTGTCATCCTTTTAGAAAAAGTTTCGGCAAACTCTGCATCTGGAATCTTTTTGCCACTGTTCATTTTCTCTAAAGGCTTTGTTTTTTTTACAAATGATAGGTTTTTAATTTCTGTGATTTGATCGGTTGTTGCATCTACAAAAATGGTATTTAACCATTTAGAGTGAGACAATATTGTAGCACCTGTATTTTTACATTGTTGAATTAAATTTTCATCAATAGGTACGTCTGTTGCATTATATGGTATTCCTAATTTTTGCCGTCTATCAATGGCTCTTTGCGTCAACATCTCAGAAGGATTATTAACGAAATGCGTAACTCTATCAGCCTCTTTATCGATTAACTCAACTGCGTAATGCGATTGTGCATACGCATTTGCATAAAGAAAAATAAATAGTAGAATGTATAATTTTCTCAAAACAAAGAATTTAATTACTAAATTGGATATCGGTTAGAATGTAAAGGTAATCAATAAGAGTATTACTAAATACTGAAAAATCTACTTTCTAACTTTTCAATATAAGTCATCCTATTATGAAAAAAATCTACTTAATTGCTCTTGTTTTTACCTTGTTGGGTTTAAATATTAATTCTTTTGCACAATTAAAATTATCAGGGGAATTAAGACCACGTCCTGAATTTCAAAATGGATTTGGTGAATTAAGGAGTGAGGGAGATACAGCTAATGCATTTGTCTCCCAAAGGACAAGGATAAATGTTGATTACAGTACGGAGAAGGTTAAGTTTAAGGTTGTTTTTCAGGATGTGAGGATATGGGGTTCTACTCCTCAGATGAATGTATCGGATAATTATTTGGCTTTGCATGAAGCTTGGGCTGAGGTATTTTTCACTAAAGAGTTTTCTTTGAAATTAGGGAGGCAAGAGTTGACATACGACGATCATAGAATATTGGGTACAGTTTTGTGGGCTCAACAATCTAGAAGTCATGATATAGGAGTGTTTAAGTACGAATCAGATTTCAAAGTACATGTTGGTATTGCGTATAATCAGTTTAAAGATGCTACAACTCCTGATTATATTAAATATTATAAATCGATGCAATTTGCATGGTTTCACAAAGATTTTTCGAATTTAAAATTAAGTGTTCTAGCTCTAAATAATGGATTACAAGCTTTTGATAATACTACTAGTTTGCTTACAAAAGAAGTTAGGTATAGCCAGACATTAGGTACTTTTGTTGAAGGAAGTATTTCAGACGTTTCTCTTAATGGAAGTATGTATTATCAAATGGGAAAGGATAGAGTTAATAGATCGTTATCTGCCTATAATTTTGCTTTAAATGCAAGTCTAAATATAAATGAAGCAATAACTGTTAAGGCTGGAGCAGAAATACTTTCTGGTACTGCATACGATGCAGATATTGATAAAAATAATTCTTTCACACCACTTTACGGAACAAATCACAAATTCAATGGTTTTATGGATTATTTCTATGCAGGTAATAGGCATTTAGATAACGTAGGTCTTAACGACTTTAATATAGGTGGAAGTTGGAAAAATGAACAATGGATAGCTAAGACTACTATTCACTATTTTATGTCGAATGCTAAGCAATACGATTCAGTGAAAATGGAGGAAGCATCGTTATCGCTGGGGACAGAGTTAGATTTGTCTTTGGGGTACAACCTTAACGATTGGATAAACTTTACAGCTGGATATTCGCAAATGTTTGCAACTCGCTCTATGGAGATTTTAAAAGGAGGAAGTAAGGATGTAACTAACAACTGGGCATATTTGATGATAACTATAAAACCAACTTTTTTAGATACTTCAAAGTAGGATATTTTCAATTAGATTTGTATTAGAAAAAAA